>CAZSWS010000020.1:0-35885 GCA_964610765.1 uncultured Parabacteroides sp. | reverse complement strand
GCCAAGAACAAACGAGACGAAATCAGCATTCAAGGGCAGGTAACAAACAAAAACACCGGAGAAAACATCACGTATATCAACGTGTTTGTAAAAAGCACTACCGTAGGTACAGCGACAGACGAAAGCGGTAAATACACGCTCAACAACCTTCCGGAAGGCGACTTAACCATTTCAGCAGAAGGACTTGGATACAAGCCACTCACGCGTACCATATCCATACGTAGCGGAGAAACAACTGAACTCAACTTCGAGTTAGAGGAAGATGCACTCAATCTGGAAGAGGTTGTCGTCACTGCCGGGCGAACTAATCAAAAACGAAGTGAAGCATTAGTCATTGTCAATACCCTAAGCCCTAAAACATTGAGCAACACTCAGTCGGTCGTTTTAGGAGAAGGACTCAATTTTGCTACCGGCTTACGCTACGAAAACGATTGCCAAAACTGTGGTTTTTCACAAGTTAGGATGAATGGTATGGAGGGACCCTATTCACAAATACTTATCAACAGCCGCCCTATCTTTAGTGGACTAGCCGGTGTTTATGGGCTAGAGTTAATCCCTGCCAATATGTTGGAGCGCATTGAGGTAGTACGCGGAGGGGGCTCTGTCCTATATGGTTCAAATGCCATTGCCGGCACCATCAACCTTATATTAAAAGACCCCAAGATTAATTCATTCGAAGCAGGACTAAGCACTGCTTTTACAGGCATCGGTGTCAAAAACTCGAACGGCCCTAAACCCGACTACAACGCAACGTTTAATGCTTCATTAGTCACCTCCGATCATCGCACAGGTATAGCCGTGTTCGGAAATATGCGCGACCGGAAAATGTTTGATGCGAATGGAGATGATTATTCTGAACTAGCACCTATGAAGAACACTGTTATCGGTGCTCGTCTATTTCATCGCCCGGCTTATCGAAGCAAAATAAGCCTGGACTTTTTCAATATACGCGAACAGCGTGACGGAGGAAATAAACAGAACTTACCGCATCACGAACGAGATGTGGCGGAGGCGGTTAAACACAACATGACAACCGGCGCAATCACTTTTGAGCAATATCTAAGAGAAAGTGACCTATTCACTCTCTTCGGATCCGGTCAATACTTAGACAGAGACTCTTATTACGGTGCTAATCAATCGCTCAGCGACTACGGAAACAGCAAAGATAAAACCTACAACCTAGGCACTCAGTATAAAGCCGTATTCAACCCGAACAATTCCCTAATTGCAGGCGTCGAACATACAAAGTCTAGCCTTATAGACACCAAGCTAGGATATCCGGAGTATGGCGTGGACGAATCGGGTGAACTGACGGTTGAACATATACCCAATCGCATCGTTTCCAATCAGTCACTAGCTACAACCGGCGCATTTGCCCAATACGAAATTCGTCTGGGGCTGTTCAAACTGCTTGCAGGAGCCAGAGTGGAACATTACTCAGTGAAAAATAAAGAAGCGACTGATAGCGACAAATCAGGCACGGTGTTTATTCCCAGAGCCAATCTCATGTATGACGTTACCTCCTATTTACAAGCCCGACTAGGCGTATCCAGGGGATATCGAGCACCTCAAATATTTGATGAAGACCTACATGTTGACACATCGGGTTCAAGACAAGTAATCCACAAGAATGCCCCGGATCTAAAGCAAGAAAACAGCACTAGCGTGACCTTGTCTTTCGACTTCAACAAACGCCTGGGAAGAACCAATACAAACTTCCTGCTGGAGGGTTTTGTAAACAAGCTGCACAATCCTTTCAGAAAAAGTCCTATTGAACCGGATGAGAACGGAGTGGTCATCTATACCCGCGAAAACTCGAAAGGTGGAGCTACGATTGCCGGTCTTAATGTAGAGTTTAAATTAGCTACGTCTGAAAACCTTTCACTCAACGGCGGTTTTACGGTTCAAACAAGTCGCTATAAAATTCCGGACAACGACTTTGATGAAAAGAAATTCTTCAGAACGCCGGACACATACGGATATTTTATGGCCGACTGGGAGTTTGTGAAAAACTTTGGAGTTTCGTTCATGGCTAATTATACCAGGAAAATGCTTATCCCTTATTATGGACCGGAAATAGAAAAGCCCGAAGCCGGAGAACTTCGAAAATCAAAAGCTTTTGCCGACCTAGGTATAAAGCTACATTATGACATGAAAATTTCAGAGACAGTGACGATTGAATGGCATGCGGGTATGAAAAACATCTTCAACTCATACCAAAGTGACTTCGATAAAGGCATCGACCGTGACCCGTCATACATCTACGGTCCGAGCCTTCCCAGAACTCTATACGTTGGGTTCAAAATTGGAAATCTTCTATAGCAACCCCCTTTATAAAAAAAGACTACCGCAAAGTCGGTAGTCTTTTTGTATATCAACATATGTCTCTATCTTTCTTATTGAGGCTTTAGTCCTGCTCGAAGAATAAAATCTAAAATCGTCATGGCAGCCATTGACTCAACAATGGGTACTGCACGTGGCACAACGCAAGGATCATGCCTTCCTTTGGCTTTAAGCGTCACTTCTTTTCCGCTCTTATCAACCGTAGGCTGATTCCTTAAAATCGTTGCAACCGATTTAAAGGCAACTCTGAAATAAATATCCTGACCATTAGAAATACCACCCTGAATACCACCGGAGTGATTCGTTCGAGTAGCGATTTCGCCTCCTTCATTATAAAAAGAGTCATTCCTTTCCGAACCCCGATAACGAGCTGCATCAAAACCATCACCATACTCAAAGCCTTTAACAGCATTTATCGACAGCATAGCGTGCCCTAACACGGCATGCAATTTGTCAAAGACAGGCTCACCTAAACCTACGGGTGCACCTTGTATTACACAGGTAACCACTCCTCCCACCGTATCACCCTCGTCCTTAACTTCTTCTATCAAGGCAATCATTCGCTCAGATGTTTCTACATCCGGACAACGAACGATTGAATCTTCTCTAGTTGACAAATCATAGGCTGTATACGGTTGTTCAAGCTTTATCTCACCTACCTGTGAAGTAAATGCGTCAATACGAATATGATATTGCTTGAGAGCAAGTTTAGCAATTGCTCCTGCCACTACTCGAGCTATGGTCTCACGTGCAGACGAACGCCCCCCTCCTCGGGGGTCACGCACTCCGTACTTTTTCTCATACGTATAGTCAGCATGGGAAGGGCGATAAACATGCATCATTTCGTCGTAATCGGCAGAATGATGGTTCTTGTTCCAGATAACAAAAGCTATTGGTGCACCGGTTGTTTTCCCCTCGTATATACCTGAAAGGAATTGCACTTCGTCTTTTTCCTCTCTAGGAGTAGTAACTTTAGACTGTCCGGGTCTTCGTCGACTCAATTCGTTTTGGATAAAAGGTATATCCAATGATATCCCGGCAGGACAACCATCTATAACACCTCCAATTCCTAATCCATGGGATTCTCCAAACGAGGTCAACCGATACAAATACCCGAATGTATTCATTCCTCTTTATCTTAAAAGCTTAATAACCCCGATCAATCCATTAATGACAACCGCAGCTTCCACCTCCGCAAGAATCGTCGCAATCACCGCCTGAACAACTACCGCATCCTGCGCCCATCAAAGCCTTCATGTCTTCCGGAGTAGGCTCACGTACTTCTATAACTTTACCTTGAAAATGCAATGTCTCACCGGATAAGGGATGATTAAAATCCATGCTGACCACATCATCTTGGACACTTAGCACCATTCCATTTATACGATTTCCATCGGCATCCATCATAGGAAGAAGGTTTCCTTCTTTCACCATCTCGTCATCGAATTTACCTTCGATCTCAAACATGTTTTTGGGCAACTCCAATACGTTAGCCTCTTCGTACGCCCCGTAAGCATCTTCCGGAAGGATGGTAAAGCTAAACTCACTATTAGTCTCTAAACCATTTACCGCTTTTTCAAAAGCAGGAAGCATTGTACCTGTACCAAAAATAAACTGCAACGGCATTTCTTTGGTAGCTTGCTCCATCAATTCACGTTCTTCTCCTTCACCAACATACAGATCGTATGTTATGGTGACAAATTTATCTTCTGTTATTTTCATTTTCTATTTTTTTTAAACATACAAAGTTAAAAAAATAAACATAGCCATCCATCTATCCACTGATAAATAAAGCCCTGCCTTACCCCTATCAAAACAAACAACTAAAACACACGTAAGTCATTGAGCATATGAGTTTTTGAAAATCAGGAAAAATACTTCCTTTTATAAAAAACACTTCTCTCGAAACAAAGGTTATCTCTATATACTGTCAAAGCATACAGCTAAGTTATTATCGACATCATATTGGTCTCCACAAAAAACATCATAAAACATCCACATTCTTAGATCAGAACAGGCAGCCGGATTAACTGATTGATGATTAATAGATTAATTTAACACCCTATAACAATGCACATTAAAGGCATTACCTACTTTTGCCGACAGCAATATAAACCCTAAGAAAAACCTCATACTATTATGTCACTTGGTACATCGAGTAAAAAACTTCCACGTATTGAAGTAGTAGATGCATTACGCGGATTTGCTGTTATGGCCATACTTTTGGTTCATAGTATTGAACACTTTATTTTCCCTGTATATCCCAGCCTCGAATCTCAGCCTGCCTGGTTAAACATAATAGATGCCGGCGTATTCACCATCGTATTTTCTCTCTTTGCAGGTAAAGCATACGCTATTTTCGCCTTATTATTTGGGTTTACATTCTATATTCAATTTACCAATCAACAACAAAAAGGGAAAGACTTCGGTTGGCGGTTTTTATGGCGACTCTTACTTTTAGCCGGATTTGCTACGATTAATGCCGCTTTTTTTCCGGCAGGAGATGTTTTGCTTCTTTTCTCTATCGTTGGCATCGTTTTATTCGTTGTAAGAAAATGGAGCAGTAAAGCTATTCTTATTTTTGCCCTATTATCCTTATTACAGCCCGTTGAGTGGTTTCATTATTTTGCCGGTCTCATCAACCCTTCCTATTCATTACCGGATTTGAACGTTGGAGCCATGTACCAAAAAGTGGCAGAATATACGAAAGAAGGTAATTTCTTCGACTTTATATTGAATAATATCACACTCGGCCAGAAAGCGAGTCTTTTATGGGCGGTTGGAGCAGGTCGTTACTTTCAAACCGCCGGACTATTTATGTTAGGATACCTGATAGGGCGTAAAAAGCTTTTCATCAGTAACGAGGCTAATATTAAATTCTGGGTGAAAACATTAATAATCTCCGCAATAGCATTTGCACCACTATACGAGTTTAAAGTTATCATGGCTAATAGCGATACGGTTGCTATATCAAACACACTGGGCATTGTATTAGATATGTGGCAAAAGTTTGCTTTCACATCTATACTTGTATCTTCCTTTGTCTTATTATACCAAAGAGACTCATTCAAAAGATTAACAGCAAGCTTTACATTCTACGGAAAAATGAGCTTAACGAACTATATTACACAATCAATAGGTGGAGCTTTCATCTATTTCCCATTTGGTTTGTATCTAGCCCCATATTGCGGATATACATTCAGCCTACTTATAGGTATAATCTTTCTCTTTTTACAAATTCAGTTTTGTAAATGGTGGTTGAAATCTCACAAACAAGGCCCACTGGAAAGAATCTGGCATAAACTAACTTGGATTAATCATACGATTTAAAGAGCCAACCTAGAGCAATCTCATGAATAACAAGTGTAAACCTATTCAGCAAAATACATCCTTTTAACCATTTCTTCGTAGCAAACTAATCGGCTCACAGCTGTGGACCAACCGGCTCACAGCTGTGGACCGGTTAGCTCACAAGTGTGGACTGATCGGCTCACAGCTGTGAGCCGATTAGTTATCCCTATCTAAAAATATTAAACACTATGCTTTAATCAAAAAAGGTTGCTGATAAAATCAAAAAGAAGCATAGTCTATCTCGCAAAAAGCGATGCTTGAAACTCCTCACGTAAGTCCTTCTATTGGGGATTTTTAATAGTCATAAAGTAAGGAATGTCGGTTATTATTTCTATTTTTGTATGTGAGTAATAATTTATACTAATAAAATATCAGGACAAATGATTAACTACAAAGATTTGGGTCTTGTAAACACAAGAGACATGTTTGCTAAGGCTATTAAGGGTGGGTACGCAATCCCGGCCTTCAATTTTAACAATATGGAACAACTACAAGCCATTGTACAGGCTGCAGTTGAAACAAAATCACCGGTTATCCTTCAAGTATCTAAAGGTGCTCGCGAATATGCAAGCCCGATACTTCTACGCTACATGGCGCAGGGAGCTGTTGAATATGCTAAAGGCTTAGGTTTAGATAATCCACAAATAGTGCTTCACTTAGACCACGGAGACTCGTTCGAAACATGCAAAAACTGTATCGATACCGGATTCTCATCTGTAATGATTGACGGCTCTCACCTACCTTATGACGAGAACGTTGCTTTAACAAAGAAAGTGGTTGAATATGCTCATCAATTTGACGTAACAGTTGAAGGCGAACTGGGTGTATTAGCAGGTGTTGAAGACGACGTGAGTGCTGAAGAGCATACCTACACCAAACCGGAAGAAGTAGTTGACTTCGTTACAAAGACCGGATGTGATTCTTTAGCTATCTCTATTGGTACTTCTCACGGAGCGAACAAATTCAAACCGGAACAATGTACTATTGACGAGCATGGCAAACTGGTTCCTCCTCCCCTACGTTTTGACGTATTAGAAGGTGTTGAAAAAGAACTACCCGGATTCCCTATTGTTCTGCACGGTTCTTCATCTGTTCCGGAAGAAGAAGTTGCTAAAATCAACAAATATGGTGGTGCACTGAAAGATGCTATTGGTATTCCGGAAGAATGGTTGCGCGACGCTGCAAAATCAGCTGTTTGCAAAATCAATATCGATTCAGACAGCCGTCTAGCGATGACTGCTGCTGTTCGTGAAGTATTTGCTACTAAACCGGCTGAGTTTGACCCAAGAAAATATCTTGGACCGGCTCGTGAAAGCATGAAAAAGCTTTACAAACACAAAATCCAAGCTGTACTTGGATCAGATAATAAGATTTAATACATTCTATCTTATGACACTAAAAGACCGGCTTCACAGTCGGTCTTTTTTTTACTCCTAACCCTAAGCATACAAACAATATAGGGGAAATCACCAGATAGAAAAGGGGCTACAGCTTTATTGATTATCTTTGCACAGCAAAGCGATAAATTCTATAAATAACTGACTGGTTTTTAAACAACCGACGCAGTTGATTGTTTTTTAAAAAGGGAAGGGATGAATTACGCATCTCCACTATACGAAGTAACAGTTTATATATAGAAAAATAATTAGATATACTTTTGGACTACAGCGTTAAAATACATCATGCATTAAGCCCTTTATCTTTTTTATATGGATTAGGCGTAGGGCTGAGAAATAAATTCTTCGACTGGGGCATACTTCCATCAGAAAGTTATCCCATTCCGGTAATTGTGATTGGCAATTTGGCGGTAGGCGGAACAGGAAAAACTCCCCATGTTGAATATTTAGTTCGCCTTTTAAAAAATCAGTATAGAATAGCCGTTCTTAGCAGAGGATACAAGCGAAAAACAAAAGGATACCTATTAGCAAATGAGCAATCAACGGCTAGTGAAATAGGAGACGAACCTTATCAGCTGAAAAAGAAATTTCCGGATATCATGGTTGCGGTTGATGCCAACAGAAGAAACGGGATCAAACGGTTGTTAGAACTACCGGAGGATGAACGTCCTGAAGTTCTTTTACTGGATGATGCTTTTCAACATCGCTATGTACAGCCTTCACTAAGCATTGTGCTTACAGACTATAACCGACTATTCTTTTTTGACCGCCTACTACCGGCAGGCAGATTGAGGGAGCGCCGTTCGGCCATAAATCGTGCAGATATCGTCGTGACAACAAAATGTCCGGAGAACTTGCTGCCTATTGATATGCGCATCATTGAGAAAAGAATGGAACTCTTTGCACACCAAAAATTATTCTTTACAAAAACGTCCTATTTGCCTATAAAACCTGTCTTCCCGGAAGAGGCTAATACAGATACTCTCACAGTTCAGCAAGAAGCCATTCTAATAGCTGGCATTGCAGAACCAAGCCATTTTATAGAACGAATGAAAGATTCGTTTGAAAAGACACACACATTTATCTTTCCGGATCACCATGAATTTAAAGAGCAGGACATACTTAAAATAGGAAAAACGTATCAATTATTAGAAAACCCCACAATTATCACAACAGAAAAAGATGCTGCTCGGTTAAAGAATAATCCTTTTCTTCCGGATGATTGGAAAAAAAATATTTTCTATCTACCTATTTGCATAGATTTTTACGCAGAGCTAAGTGCCTCTTTTGACGAGGCCATCAAGGAACATATTACTAATTTCAGATATACGCATAAGTAACTAAACATGAAGCGAACAGAAATTGCATCTTTGGGTGAATTTGGTCTTATCCGCCACCTAACGGAACATATAAAAATCAAAAACGAAAGTACACAAGTTGGAATTGGAGACGATGCGGCTGTACTAAACTATGGCGACAAAGAAGTGCTAGTCACAACAGATCTTTTACTTGAAGGTATTCATTTTGACCTGACTTATGTTCCACTCAAACATTTAGGATACAAGTCGGCTGTGGTTAATTTCTCGGATGTTTATGCCATGAATGGACAACCTAAGCAACTGACCGTTTCTTTAGGTCTTTCTAAACGTTTCTCGGTAGAAGATTTGGAAGAGTTTTATGCCGGACTCACATTGGCATGCGAGACTTACGGCGTCGACCTAGTAGGGGGTGATACCTCTTCTTCATTGACTGGATTTGCTATCAGTATCACTTGCATTGGGGAAGGAGAAAAGGGAAAAACCGTATACAGAAGTGGCGCTAAAGAGAGTGATATCATCTGTGTGTCAGGCGATTTAGGTGCTGCATATATGGGACTACAACTATTAGAACGTGAAAAGCAAGTTTTCAGAGGTGAGAAAGACTTTACACCTGATTTTAGTGGAAAAGAATACATCCTTGAACGCCAACTTAAACCGGAGGCCAGAAAAGACATCATTCAACAACTTGCAGAAGCTCAGATTCTACCTACAGCCATGATGGATATTTCGGATGGTTTATCGTCTGAGCTTATACACATATCAAAAGCGAGCAAAGTAGGATGCAGAATTTATGAAGATCGGATTCCTATTGACTACCAAACTGCAGTCATGGCCGAACAGTTCAATATGAACTTAGTAACAACTGCCTTAAATGGCGGTGAAGACTATGAACTGCTTTTTACTGTTCCCCTAACCTATCACGATCAAATATCACAAATGAAAGGGATTCGTGAAATAGGTTATATCACTCGTCCTGAATTAGGAAGTTTCCTTATAGGACGTGATGGAGGAGAAATTGAGCTGACCGCTCAGGGATGGAATTCGTTAGGAAAAGTCGACTAAAATCAAGCATAAGATTGGGTAAAGGCTTGACTATCGAATATACGTCATATGATAAAACAAATACTATTAGTTGCGCTAGGGGGAGCAGCAGGAAGTGTTTTACGCTTTCTGACTTCGGTGCTTTTATCTAAAGGAGAGGCAACCTCATTTCCTTTATCTACATTCTTAGTAAACATAATCGGATGTTTTCTCATCGGTCTTTTTATCAACTTGCTACCTAACAGCAGCATGCGTCTTTTGCTTGTTGTAGGATTTTGCGGAGGCTTCACTACCTTCTCAACCTTTTCAAACGAAACCTTAGCCTTAATAAACAACCATCAGTTCTTTACTGCGTTTATATATGTCGCACTAAGTTGCGTTGTAGGGATAACAGCCGTTTGGTTAGGCATGAACATTAGCAAGTAACAATTTACGCTGCCAAACAAACTCAAAAACATCTTCATATAACAACACCCTTACTCAATAGGGAATAAAAAAAGCCTTGCAACAACTGTTACAAGGCTTTTTTTATATAAATCTACTAACTAGATTAGTTGATTCTTTTGTATCCATAAACAGCCAAATCACCTAGTTCTTCTTCGATGCGAAGTAGTTGGTTGTATTTAGCCATACGATCTGAACGACTCAATGAACCGGTCTTAATTTGTCCTGAGTTAGTAGCAACTGCAATGTCAGCAATGGTTGCATCTTCTGTTTCCCCTGAACGATGAGAAGTCACAGAAGTATATCCATGTCTGTGCGCCATTTCAATAGCATCTAACGTTTCGCTCAATGTACCGATTTGATTCACTTTTATAAGAATAGAGTTGGCTGAACCTTCTTCAATTCCTCTTTTTAGATATTCAACGTTAGTAACAAACAAGTCGTCACCTACCAGTTGACATTTTGAACCAATAGCGTCAGTAAGCTTTTTCCAGCCGTCCCAGTCGTTTTCATTCATACCGTCTTCAATTGAATCAATTGGGTATTTAGAAATCAATTCTGCTAAATAAGCAACTTGCTCATCAGCGTTACGTTTTTTACCATTAGGCCCTTCAAATTTACTATAGTCGTAAATTCCATTTTCAAAGAATTCAGAAGACGCACAGTCTAATGCGATAGTTATATCTTTTCCTGGTTCGTATCCGGCATCTTTAATAGCTTGAATAATGCAATTTAAAGCATCTTCAGTTCCATCTAAAGCAGGAGCAAAACCTCCTTCATCACCTACAGCAGTACTTAGGTTTCTATCATGCAATACTTTTTTCAAAGCATGGAACACTTCTGTTCCGTAACGAAGAGCTTCGCTAAAAGTAGGAGCACCTACCGGACGAATCATAAACTCTTGAAAAGCAATTGGAGCATCTGAGTGAGATCCACCATTGATGATGTTCATCATAGGAACTGGCAACACAAATGTGTTAGTTCCACCGATATAGCGATACAAAGGTATTCCTAAATAGTCAGCTGCAGCTTTAGCTACAGCTAGAGATACACCTAAAATAGCATTAGCACCTAGTTTAGACTTAGTTTTTGTTCCATCAAGAGCTAAAAGCATTTCATCAATAGCTCGTTGATTAAGCGCATTTACCCCAATAAGAGCAGGAGCTATAATTTCATTTACATTTTCAACAGCTTTTAAAACACCTTTACCACCGTAACGTTTCTTATCGCCATCACGCAATTCAAGCGCCTCATTCTCACCGGTTGATGCACCAGATGGAACAGCAGCACGTCCGAAAGCTCCTGATACTAAGAAAACGTCAACTTCAATAGTTGGGTTACCACGTGAATCTAAAATTTGTCTTGCTAAAATTTTTTCTATTTCCATAATGAAAGAATTTATGAATTATTTAATAATGAACATCTTAAGAATGTTTGAGATTCATTAGTTAATATGGTTTTTGCATTAAAAAATCGAACGTAAAGTTACATTATTTTTCCCTTAAATCGGGTGTGTTCTCATTTAATAATTAATAAGATATACGGGAAAGTAAAGGATTATTAACACCTACTAAGCAACAAAAAGAGCCCGCTAAATATAGCGAGCTCTTTTTTATAGAGTAAAGACTTAGTCTTTATTATTCTTTAGTCTCTTCAGGTGTGTTTTCAGTTGAAGGAGTTTCAGTAGAATCTACTTTTTCCTCAACGTTAACCTCAGCTTCAGGGGCTTCAGCAGCTTCTACTTTCTCAGCAGCAACAGGAGCTGCTACTTCAGTAGTTTCTTCTGACTTTTTAGCACGTGAACGTCTAGTTCTTGCTTTCTTTGTTTGTTCTTTCAACATATTCTCGTTGTAGTCAACTAACTCAATAAAGCACATAGCTGCGTTATCTCCTAAACGACTACCCGTTTTCAGGATGCGCGTATAACCACCTGGGCGATCACCTACCTTCGTTGCAATCTCTGTAAACAACATAGTTACAGCATATTTATCTTGCAACTTACGAAAGACTAACCTTCTTGAATTGGTGGTATCTTCTTTTGATTTCGTAATCAGTGGTTCAATATATTTACGCAAAGCTTTCGCTTTAGCCGTTGTCGTAAAAATACGTTTATGCTTGATTAGTGAAGTGGCCATGTTAGCCAACATCGCATCACGGTGAGCGCTGGTACGACTTAAATGGTTGATTTTCTTTTGATGTCTCATCGCTTTATACTTACTCTTTTTCTAGTTTATATTTCGAAATATCCATACCAAACGAAAGGTTCAGGCTGTCTAATAATTCATCTAACTCGGTTAAAGACTTCTTACCGAAGTTACGGAACTTTAGCAAATCGTTTTTATTGTATTTCACAAGTTCTCCTAGTGATTCAACATCTGCAGCCTTCAAGCAGTTTAGAGCGCGTACAGACAAGTCCATATCAGACAACTTACTCTTCAATAATTGACGCATATGAAGAACCTCCTCATCAAACTCCTCGTTTCCATCAGCATCAGCAGACTCAACAGCTATCTTCTCATCAGAGAATAGCATGAAATGATATATCAATATCTTAGCAGCTTCTTTTAATGCTTCTTTCGGATGTATAGAACCGTCTGTTGAAATTTCAAATATTAATTTCTCATAGTCGGTTTTTTGTTCTACACGGAAGTTCTCTACAAGGTATTTTACATTGCGAATAGGAGTGTAAATAGAATCAATAGCTATAGCCAACGGATCTTCCAACATTTGTCTGTTTTCTTCAGCCGGCACATAACCTCTACCTTTATTAATAGTCAATTCAATATGAAAAGCTGCTGACTTATCTAAACGACAAATCACCAAATCAGGATTCAAGACTTCAAAGCCTGTTAGTTGCTTAGCAACATCACCTGCAGTAAAGACTTCGGAATTAGCTACATGAATACTTACTTTCTCCGTTTCTATATCATCAACGATATGCTTAAAACGAACCTTCTTTAGGTTTAGGATAATATTAGTAACATCCTCCATTACACCCGGAATAGATGCAAACTCATGTTCAACACCTTCAATTTTCACGGAAGTAATAGCAAAACCTTCCAGAGAGGATAATAGTATACGGCGTAAAGCATTACCTATAGTAATACCATAGCCCGGTTCCAAAGGACGGAATTCAAACTTCCCGAAAAAATCGTCCGCCTCTAACATTAATACTTTGTCGGGTTTTTGAAATGCTAATATCGCCATAAAAATATTATTATTTTGAATATAGTTCTACAATTAATTGTTCCTTAATGTTCTCTGGAATGTCAGCTCTTTCCGGTATATGTAAATATTTACCCGTCATAGAAGCTTGATCCCACTCAATCCAAGGATATTTACTATGATTAAATCCAGCTAGTGCATCTAAAACGACTTCTAAGGATTTTGATTTTTCTCTTATACCTATAGCTTGACCTGGCTTAAGTGTATAAGAAGGTATGTTAACAATCTTACCATCTACAATGATGTGACGATGAGAAACTAACTGACGTGCTGCAGCTCTTGTTGGAGCAATACCCAAACGGAAAACCACATTGTCTAATCTTGACTCTAAAAGTTGTAACAGGATTTCACCCGTAATACCTTTAGAACGTTGTGCTTTATCAAATAAGTTTCTAAACTGTTTTTCTAAAACACCATAAGTATATTTAGCTTTTTGTTTTTCTTTCAGCTGAATACCATACTCAGAAGTTTTTCTTCTTCTGGTGTTGCCATGTTGTCCGGGAGGATAATTCTTTTTTGAAAGAACTTTATCTGGACCAAATATGGGCTCGCCAAACTTTCTAGCAATTTTTGTTCTTGGACCTGTATATCTTGCCATTTTATTGTTTTTTAAAATCTGCGAGTCTTTATCGTGCAGCCGCAATTGCTGAGAGGAGGTGATAGCAATTTATATCCACAATCTTTGACTCTTAATAGATAAATTATTGTTTAAACTCTTCTTTTCTTAGGAGGACGACATCCGTTATGTGGCAACGGGGTCACGTCCACAATCTCAGTTACTTCAATACCTGAACTGTGTATTGTACGAATCGCTGACTCACGACCATTTCCTGGTCCTTTAACATACACTTTCACTTTGCGAAGTCCTAAATCAAAAGCGACTTTTGCACAGTCTTGTGCTGCCATTTGAGCAGCATAAGGAGTATTCTTTTTTGAACTCCTAAAGCCCATTTTACCAGCTGAAGACCAACTGATAACCTGACCATCCGCGTTAGCCAGAGTTACAATAATGTTATTAAAAGACGAATGTATATGCGCTTGTCCAACGGCATCTACTTTTACTTTCTTTCTTTTTGCTGCGACTGATTTCTTTGCCATATCTCAAATTAATTATTTAGTTGCTTTTTTCTTGTTTGCAACAGTTTTCTTTCTTCCCTTACGAGTACGTGCATTGTTTTTTGTACTCTGACCTCTTAATGGAAGACCAATACGATGTCTTACACCACGATAGCAACCGATATCCATCAGGCGCTTGATATTCAACTGTACTTCTGAGCGTAGATCTCCTTCTACCTTATAACTCTCACCTATTATTTCACGGATTTTTGCAGCTTGCTCATCAGACCAATCTTTCACCTTTATGTCTCTATCAATACCGGCTTCTTTCAATATCCGGTTGGCTGAGCTGCGACCTATTCCAAAAATATAAGTCAATGCTATTTCACCTCTCTTGTTTTGTGGTAAGTCTACACCAACAATTCTTATAGCCATATACTTAGATTATTATTACTGAGTTAAATTAACCTTGACGAAGTTTAAACTTCGGATTCTTTTTATTAATCACGTATAAACGTCCTTTTCTTCTGACAATTTTACTGTCAGGCGTACGTTTCTTTAAAGATGCTCTTACTTTCATATCTAATATTTTTCTTTTATTTATATCTGAATGAAATTCTTCCTTTTGTTAAGTCATAAGGCGACATTTCTATCTTAACCTTATCACCTGGAAGAATTTTAATATAGTGCATACGCATTTTTCCGGAGATATGAGCGGTTATTTCATGACCATTTTCCAGTTCTACACGGAACATAGCATTAGATAACGCCTCTATAATCACTCCATCTTGTTCTATTGATGCTTGTTTAGCCATATAATCAAATAAATTTATCTTCTAAAACTTCTTTTATAAATTCAAATGAGGATAATATCCTCGGACCTTCAGGTCGAATACAAATACAATGTTCAAAATGAGCAGAGTACTTCCTATCTTTAGTTCGAACAGTCCACCCGTCATCTTCAAAGACAACGTTTCGACTTCCCATGTTAATCATTGGTTCGATACAAATGCACATACCGGAGTGTAAAAGCGTACCATAGCCTTTCCGACCATAATTCGGCACTTCCGGTTCTTCATGCATTTTCTGTCCTATACCATGACCAACTAGTTCTCTTACGACAGAATAGCCTTTCTCCTCACAGTAATTCTGTATAGCATTACCTATATCTCCGACTCTATGACCTTCACAAGCTTGTTCTATACCTTTAAACAATGACTCTTTAGTAGTAATTAAAAGTTTCTTTACTTTCTCTTCTACTTCACCCACACAAAAAGTATAAGCTGAGTCACCAACAAATCCATTTAAAATAGTTCCACAGTCAACTGATATGACATCACCGTCATTTAAAATCGTTTTATCCGATGGAATACCATGCACTACATTTTCATTTATGGAAGCACAAATTGAATTTGGAAAACCTCCGTATCCCAAAAAGGCAGGCACTGCACCATGATCACGAATAAACTCTTCAGCGATTTTATCCAAATGAAGTGTAGATACACCAGGTTCGATATGTTTAGCTATCTCACCAAGTGTTTTTCCTACAAGCTGATTTGCTAAATACATCAGCTCAATTTCTTCATCTGTTTTTAGATATATCATATCAATATGCTCCCGCAGCTGAACGTCCTTTTATTCTACCTGATTTCAACAAACCGTCATAATGACGCATCAATAAATGACTTTCGATTTGTTGCAATGTATCCAACACAACTCCCACCAAAATCAGCAATGAAGTACCCCCAAAGAATTGAGAGAATTCTTGACTAACTCCGGCAATTCTTGCAAAGGCAGGCATAATAGCAACTAAAGCTAAGAAAAATGCACCAGGAAGAGTTATTCTATCCATGATAGCATCTAAATAGTTTTTAGTAGCTTTTCCGGGTTTAACTCCGGGTATGAAGCCATTATTGCGCTTCAAGTCATCAGCCATTTGCGTCGGGTTAATAGTTATAGCTGTATAGAAATAAGTGAACAGTATAATCAAAACCGCAAACACAAAGTTATACCAAAATCCGGTATTATCCATAAATGCAGCCCAGAATCCTGTAGACTCACCTGCTTTAGAGAAACCCACGATTGAAATCGGTATAAACATGATAGCTTGAGCAAAAATGATAGGCATCACGTTTGCTGCATTAACTTTCAAAGGTATGTATTGGCGTGCACCACCATATTGTTTGTTACCAACGATACGTTTAGCATATTGAACAGGCACTTTTCTGGTACCTTGAACAAGCATAATAGCACCGCCTATAACAAATAGCAGTACAACAATTTCAACTAAAAACATAACTAATCCACCAGTCTTTTCACTTTGTCTTGAAATAAACTCTTGGAAAAGCGAGTGTGGTAGTCTGGCAATAATACCTACTAGAATAATAAAGGAAACTCCATTACCTACACCTTTATCTGTGATGCGCTCACCTAACCACAAGATAAACATACTACCGGCAGCTAATATCACTGTAGATGAAAACGTAAACCAGATACTATCCGGCATAGCAGCACCTGCAGCTCTAAGCTGAACACTCAAGTTCACAAGATACGTTGGACCTTGCAAGCATAAAATTAAGAGTGTTAAATAACGGGTATATTGATTAATCTTGCGTCGACCGCTTTCACCTTCTCTTTGCATCTTTTGGAATGAGGGGATAGCAATACCCACAAGCTGCATTACAATCGAAGCAGAGATATAAGGCATAATACCTAATGCAAAAATAGATGCATTAGAGAACGCCCCTCCGGAAAACATGTCTAATAAGGCTAATAGCCCTCCTCGTGTTTGTGCATGTAGTGACGTTAGTGCAGCTGGTTCAATACCAGGTAATACAACAAACGTACCAAAACGATACACCAACACTAATAAAAGAGTAGTGAGGATTCGATTTCTCAAATCCTCAATTTTCCAAATATTTTTAATCGTTTCTACTGCTCTCATTTGATTTTACAGTTTACTGACTGTTCCACCGGCAGCTATTATAGCTGCTTCTGCACTTTTAGAAAATGCGTGGGCTTCAACATCTAATTTTGTGGTAATACTACCATTAGCTAAAACTTTCACTAGTTGAGAAGAGGAAATAACTCCAGCTTCAATCAACTCTTCAATGCCTATTTTAGACATGTTTTTAGCTTCAGCCAATTTCTGTAAAGTATCTAAATTGATAGCTTTATATTCAACACGATTAATATTTTTAAATCCGAACTTTGGTAAACGTCTTTGAATAGGCATTTGACCTCCTTCAAATCCAATTTTACGAGAATATCCAGAACGAGATTGTGCCCCTTTATGCCCTCTGGTAGAGGTACCACCTAAGCCTGAACCCGGACCACGTCCGATTCTTTTTCGTGCTTTCACTGATCCTTGGGCTGGTTTCAAATTCGATAGATTCATATCTTTTATCTTCAATCAGTTTAATTTACTTTTTCAACGGAAACAAGATGTTTCACTTTCTCAATCATTCCTAATATAGAAGGAGTCTCTTTATGCTCAACAACACGGTTCATGCGTCTTAAACCAAGCGCATCCAATGTTCTCTTTTGGTCTTTCGGACAGTTAATCCGACTTCTAACCTGCTTTACTTTTATAGTTGCCATCTGATCAATCCTCCTTTATTATCCTTTGAAAACTTTTTCTACCGATACACCTCTGTTCTGAGCTACCATCAATGGGCTTCTCAACTCATTCAGTGCAGCAATAGTTGCTTTCACCAAGTTGTGAGCATTCGATGAACCTTTTGACTTAGCTAAAACGTCAGTCACACCAACACTTTCCAATACAGCACGCATCGCACCACCGGCTTTTACTCCGGTTCCTGTGGCTGCAGGCTTGATAAACACCCTTGCTCCACCAAATTTAGCAGATTGTTCATGAGGAATTGTTCCATTATGAACAGGTATTTTAATCAAATTCTTTTTTGCTGCTTCAACACCTTTTGCAATGGCAGTGGTTACTTCACCGGCTTTGCCTAGCCCCCAACCAACGATACCATCCTCATTACCAACAACAACGATTGCAGCAAAGGTAAATGTGCGACCTCCCTTAGTAACTTTTGTTACACGGTTAATAGCAACCAGCCTGTCTTTTAATTCTAAATCGTTTGTCGATTTTATTTTATTATTCATTACTGCTTATTTTAAAATTTAAGCCCGCCTTTTCGAGCAGCATCTGCTAATTCCTTCACTCTACCATGATACAGATAACCATTACGGTCGAAAATTACCGTTTGGACACCCGCTTCTAGCGTATTTTTTGCAATCACTTCGCCTACTTTTGCCGCTTGTTCTTTCTTAGTGGTTTTATCATCTAATTTAAGAGAAGAGGCTGATGCGATGGTACGTCCAGTTGCATCATCTATCACCTGAACATATATTTGTTTGTTACTTCTGAAAACGGTCAAACGTGGACGTTCAGAAGTACCTTCGAGCTTACTACGTATGCTTCTTTTAATCTTGAGTCTTCTTAATTCTTTAGTTGTCATAACATTATTCGTTTTCGTAGATTACTTACCTGCAGTTTTACCTGATTTTCTTCTAATCTCTTCTCCAACAAACTTGATACCTTTACCTTTATATGGTTCCGGTTTTCTGAAGGAGCGTATTTTTGCACAAATGTGACCTAACAATTGCTTGTCTGCAGATTCTAAAATAATCAAAGGATTCTTATTCCTTTCACTCTTAGTTTCTACTTTCACTTCATCAGGCAATTGCATGAAAACACTGTGTGTAAAACCCAACGATAGTTCTAACAACTGACCGGTGTTTGCTACACGATAACCCACACCAACCAACTCAAGTTCTTTCTTATATCCTTCTGACACGCCTACAACCATGCCGTTAATCAAAGATCTGTATAATCCATGTAAAGCACGATGTTCTTTATTATCAGAAGGTCTTGTTACCTGAACAATACCGTCTTCATTTGAAACGGAAATGTCAGGGTTTACTTGTTGACTTAATTCTCCTTTTGGTCCTTTTACAGTAACTAAGTTGTCTTTAATAGTGACTGTAACACCAGCGGGAATTTCAATAGGTAATTTTCCAATTCTTGACATATTCTTCCCTCCTAATTAATAAACGTAACACAATACTTCGCCGCCAACTTTAAGGTCGCGCGCTTCCTTATCTGTCATCACACCTCTAGAAGTGGAAAGAATAGCAATACCTAAGCCATTTAAGACTCTAGGCATATCCTTATACCCTACGTATTGACGCAACCCTGGGGTTGAGACACGTTTCATTTTTTTAATTGCATTCACCTTGCTACTAGGATCATATTTTAATGCAATTTTAATAGTCCCTTGAGGACCTTCATCTATAAACTTAAAGTTTAAGATATAGCCTTTTTCAAAAAGAATCTTAGTGATTTCTTTTTTCAAATTTGAGGCAGGAACATCCACTACGCGATGTTGTGCCTTGATTGCGTTACGCAATCTTGTTAAATAATCTGCTATTGGATCTGTCATTTTTATAAAATTAAATTGATCCGGAATCTCCGGACAATATTTAAACTATCACTTACCAGCTGGCTTTTTTAACTCCTGGAATCAATCCATTAGAAGCCATTTCACGAAACTGGATACGTGATATGCCAAATTGTCTCATGTATCCTTTCGGACGACCTGTAATTTTACAACGGTTGTGTAAACGAACAGGCGAAGCATTCTTAGGTAATTTCTGCAACTCATCATAATTACCTTCTGCTTTTAAACGAGCTCTTTTTTCAGCATATTTTGCTACCAGTTTGGCTCGCTTAACTTCACGAGCTTTCATTGATTCTTTTGCCATGTTTAATCTTTTTTTGCATTTTTAAAAGGTAGGCCAAACTCTCTTAGTAAGGCATAACCTTCTTCATCTGTTTTTGCAGAAGTCACAAAGGTAATATTCATTCCCAAGATTTTAGTTATATTGTCTATAATTATTTCAGGGAAAATGATTTGCTCTTCTACACCCATTGTGTAGTTACCTCTGCCATCTAATTTACTTTCAATACCTCTAAAGTCACGTATACGAGGAAGGGCCACGCGTACTAGTTTTTCTAAAAACTCATACATTTTGTCGTGACGTAATGTTACCATTACCCCTACCGGCATTTTCTTACGCAATTTAAAGTTTGATATATCTTTCTTAGAAATCGTTGCTACAGCTTTTTGTCCGGCAATCATGCTTAATTCATTAATTGCAACATCGATAATTTTCTTATCGGCAGTAGCCATTCCCAATCCTTGATTGATAACAATCTTCTTTAATACGGGAACTTGCATCACGGATTTGTAACCAAACTCCTTTTGCAAAGCAGGAACGATACGTTCTCTATATTCTGTTTTAAGACCAGTCGTATTTATCATTACTTAATTTCCTCCCCAGACTTTTTTGAATAACGAACTAACTTGCCTTCTTCATTAAGCCTACGGTTGATACGTACAGGCTTTCCTGATTTTGGGTCTATTACGTTCAAATTTGATATATGAATAGGAGCTTCCATTTTCAAGATTCCTCCTTGAGGATTCTTTGCATTTGGCTTGGTATGTCTGGATACCATATTAATACCTTCAACAATGGCTTTTTGATCAGCAATAAGTACTTGTAGTACGCGACCTGTTTTGCCTTTGTCTTCACCTGTATTAACAAAAACTATATCTCCTTTTTTTATGTGTAATTTGCTCATTACAATACGTATTAATTGAATTATAGCACTTCCGGTGCAAGTGAAACAATTTTCATATTTGTTGCTCTTAGCTCTCTCGCAACCGGACCAAAAATACGGCTACCACGGATCTCACCGGCGGCATTCAACAACACACATGCATTATCATCAAAACGGATATATGACCCATCTTGGCGACGAATTTCTTTTTTTGTGCGAACAATAATCGCTCTAGAAACTGTACCTTTCTTAATATCACTTGACGGTATGACACTTTTTACAGACACGACAATAATGTCGCCTACAGATGCATAACGCCTTCTTGTACCGCCTAATACGCGAATACATAAAGCTTCTTTAGCACCGCTATTATCAGCTACATTTAATCTTGATTCTTGTTGTATCATCTTATTTAGCTCTTTCTAATATTTGAACTAATCTCCATCTTTTGGTTTTACTCAAAGGACGAGTTTCCATAATTCTCACTCTATCTCCTATATTGCATTCGTTCTTTTCATCGTGAGCATGGTATTTTTTTGTTTTGCTAACAAATTTACCATACAATGGATGTTTTTCTTTCCATTTAACGGCAACTGTAATAGTTTTATCCATTCTGTTGCTGAATACAATACCGGATCTTTCTTTTCTTAATCTTCTCGTTTCCATCAGGTACAATCAATTACTTGTTATTTAATTCTCTATGACGCAACTCTGATTTCAAACGCGCAATCGTTCTACGTTGTTCTTTGATTTTTGAAGGATTGTCCAATGGCGAAATGCTATGGTTAATCTTTGTTTGTGTCAAAGAAGCTACTTCGGTTTCAATACGTTCAACCAGTTCGTTCGTAGTCAACTCTCTAATTTCTCCTATTTTCATAATAATTACGCATTTTGATTTTGCATATCATAATCGCGCCTAACAACAAATTTTGTTGTTACCGGGAGTTTTTGTGCAGCCAGGCGCAAAGCTTCTTTAGCTACATCAAAGGGTACTCCTTCAATCTCAAACAGTATACGTCCTGGAGTAACAGGGGCCACAAATCCTTCCGGATTACCTTTTCCCTTACCCATACGTACTTCAGCAGGTTTCTTTGTAATTGGTTTATCAGGAAATATCCGTACCCAAACCTGACCTTCACGTTGCATATATCTTGTTACAGCAATACGAGCAGCTTCAATCTGACGACCGGTGATCCATTTATTCTGTAACGATTTTATTCCAAATGATCCGAAAGCCAGCTGATTACCGCGCTGAGCATTGCCTTTCATGCGGCCTTTCTGCTGTCTTCTGAATTTTGTTTTTTTCGGTTGTAACATAACTTCTAAATTCTTCTAGCGTTTAATTAACGATTCGTTTTCCTTCTTCTGAAGTTTCTATCTCTTGATCCGGAGTTATCCGATCTTCTACCTGAATCTTTCGCAGCTGTGAATGAAGGAGCTAAGTCTTTCTTTCCATATACTTCACCGCGGCAAATCCAGACTTTTACTCCTAGAAGTCCAACCTTAGTAAGCGCTTCAGCAAGAGCGTAGTCAATATCTGCTCTAAACGTATGCAAAGGAGTTCTTCCTTCTTTATACATTTCTGAACGAGCCATTTCAGCTCCATTCAAACGACCGGATATTTGAATTTTAATTCCTTCAGCACCCATTCTCATAGTAGAAGCAATAGCCATTTTAATCGCACGACGATAAGCAATCTTACCTTCCAATTGGCGTGCTATATTATTAGCTACAATCACTGCATCAAGTTCAGGTCTTTTTATTTCAAAAATATTAATCTGAACCTCTTTATCAGTAATTTTCTTCAATTCTTCTTTCAACTTATCTACTTCTTGACCGCCTTTACCGATAATAATACCGGGGCGTGAAGTACATATAGTGATTGTAATTAGTTTTAACGTTCTTTCGATAACAATTCTTGATACACTTGCTTTGGATAAACGGGTGTTCAAATACTTACGTATTTTGCTGTCCTCCAACAAAGTGTCTCCATAATTGTTTCCACCATACCAGTTAGAGTCCCAACCACGTATAATACCTAAACGATTACTTATCGGATTTACTTTTTGTCCCATTTACATTAATTTTGAGTATCATTTTTACTTAGTGTATCAACATACAAAGTCACATGATTCGAACGTTTACGAATTCTGTGTCCTCTTCCTTGGGGAGCTGGACGCATTCTCTTTAAAGTTGTAGCACCATCTACACTTATTAAAGAGATATACAACTCTCCGCTTTCTGCTTTACGCTCATTCTTTTGTTCCCAGTTTGAGATTGCTGAGCGTAATAATTTTTCTACTCTAGCAGCAGCTTCTTTGTTCGAAAACTTCAAAACTCCCAATGCCTTGAATACTTCCATGCCACGCACCATGTCAGCCACAAGACGCATCTTGCGTGGAGAAGTGGGCACATTTCGCAATTTTGCGAAATAAAGAGCTTTGTTAGCCTCCTTTCGTGCTTCTGCAGATATTCTTTTTCTAGCACCCATATTATTCTTTTCTTTTTTATTCTCTTTTAAAATTCCTATCTACCAAGATTATTTCTTTCTGTTTCCGGCATGTCCACGGAATGTACGTGTGGGTGAAAATTCGCCCAATTTATGACCTACCATATTCTCGGTAATGAATACAGGAATAAATTTATTACCATTGTGAACTGCAATTGTATGCCCGACAAAATCCGGCGAAATCATTGAAGCTCGTGCCCAAGTTTTAATAACTGACTTTTTGCCAGAATCTGACATAGCCAAAACTTTCTTTTCAAGTTTGATATTAATATATGGACCTTTTTTTAATGAACGACTCATAGTTTTTCAGTTAATCAGTTACTTTTTCCTTCTTTCAATAATATATTTTGAAGAATGCTTTTTAGGAGCTCTAGTCTTCAAGCCCTTAGCATACAGCCCTTTTCTAGATCTTGGGTGACCTCCTGAAGCTTTACCTTCACCACCACCCATTGGGTGATCAACTGGGTTCATCACTACCCCACGAGTTCTAGGACGACGACCCAGCCACCTGGTGCGTCCGGCTTTACCTGATTGTTCTAGTGCATGGTCTGAATTACCCACGCTACCTATAGTCGCCTTACAAGCTGACAATATTTTTCTTGTTTCTCCGGAAGGCATTCTTACAATCACATACGTTCCTTCGCGAGAAGTCAATTGTGCAAATGTACCGGCTGAACGAACCAGTTTTGCACCTTGCCCCGGACGAAGTTCAATGTTGTGAATAATCGTACCTATTGGAATATTCTGCATAGGCAATGTATTGCCTATTTCAGGAGCAGCTTCGCTTCCTGACATCACTGTGTGGCCAACTTCCAACCCATTCGGTGCAATGATATAACTCTTCGCACCATCAGCGTAATACAACAATGCAATTCTTGAAGTACGATTTGGGTCATACTCAATAGATTTCACTGTTGCAGGAATGCCATCTTTACTTCTCTTGAAGTCAATAAGTCTATACCTTTGTTTATGACCACCACCAATGTAGCGCATAGTCATTTTACCGGTATTGT
Organism: uncultured Parabacteroides sp.; assembly: GCA_964610765.1. GTDB lineage: Bacteria > Bacteroidota > Bacteroidia > Bacteroidales > Tannerellaceae > CAZSWS01. The sequence continues at coordinate 11,538 of CAZSWS010000020.1, read as the reverse complement.
TACGACCGCCCGATCTGTTCTTACCAACTACAAGAGACTTCTCTGGTGTACTTGCAGTGATTTTATCAAATGCACCAATAACTTTGTGTCTCTGCCCCGGTGTTGTGGGCTTTAATTTACGTATTCCCATCTTTCTATTTAGATATTACTGAAGAAGTCAATAATCTCTCCTTCTTTCAATGTTACTATTGCCTTCTTAAAGGCATTTTGTTTACCACTGATAAGACCTGAACGAGTATAGCGGCTTTTTAATTTACCTCTATAGTTCATCGTGTTCACATCTATCACGGTTACTCCATACATGTCTTCTACTGCCTTTTTGATTTCCAGTTTATTTGCATCCGGAGATACGCGAAAACCAAAACGGTTCGGGAATTTTCCCGTTATAGTAGTAAGTTTTTCTGTTACGATTGGCTTAATTATAATTCCCATGTCTTAATCTCCTTATACTTTAAAGAAAGTCTCAATTGCAGCAACTGAACTTTCAGTTAAAACTAATTCTGAAGCATCCAATACCTTATATGTATTTAGTTCAGAAGCAGTTATAACTCCAGTTTTTCTCAAATTTCGAGCCGACAAATATACGAACTTATTCACTTCCGGTAAAACGAACAATGGCTTCTTAGAATCTACTTTAAGATTTTTAGCTATTGTTATAAATTCTTTTGTTTTAGGCGTTTCAAAGTCGAAATCTTCAACTATAATAATAGCATTGTTTTTTGCCTTATATGCTAAAGCAGATTTACGTGCTAATACTCTTAGTTTCTTATTCAACTTGAATGAATAATCTCTTGGTTTAGGACCAAATACACGAGCACCACCTACTAGTATAGGAGATTTGATATCACCTCTACGAGCACCACCGCCACCTTTCTGACGAATCAGTTTACGAGTACTTCCTGATAGTTCGCTACGCTCTTTAGTTTTATGTGTCCCTTGGCGTTGGTTAGCCATATAAAGTTTCACATCTAAATAAATAGCATGATCGTTCGGCTCAATACCAAAAATTGCATCATTCAAAGTTACCTTTCTACCGGTATCTTCTCCTTTTATGTTTAATACACTCAGTTCCATTACTTCTCAATTATTACGATTGAACCTCTAGATCCTGGTACAGAACCTTTTACTAACAACAAGTTATGTTCTGGAATTAATTTAATTACTTCCAAGTTTTCAACAGTAACACGTTTGTTTCCCATTTGACCACCCATGCGTGTGCCTTTAAACACTTTCGCTGGATACGAACAAGCTCCGATAGCACCGGGTGAACGTTGGCGGTTGTGCTGTCCATGAGTAGTTTCACCTACCCCGGCAAATCCGTGACGCTTTACCACACCTTGAAAACCCTTACCTTTAGATGTTCCAATCACATCTACGTAATGTGCATCTTCCAAATAATCTACCGTGATTACATCACCTAAATTAAATGGTTTCTCAAATTTTTTGAACTCAACCAAGTGTCTCTTGGGTGTTACGCCTGCTTTCTTGAAGTGACCGGCTTCAGCTTTCGTTGTGTGTTTGTCTTTCTTATCTTGAAAGCCTAACTGCACAGCCTCATAGCCATCAACCTCCATTGTTTTAACCTGCGTTACAACACAAGGACCTACTTCGATAACAGTGCATGGAAGATTTTTTCCCTCGGCACTGAAAACGGATGTCATTCCGATTTTTTTTCCTATTAATCCTGGCATTTCAGTAAACTTTAATTATCTCACACTTTAATTTCTACTTCTACTCCACTGGGTAATTCCAGCTTCATCAACGCATCAACAGTTTTCGCTGTTGAACTGTAAATATCGATCAATCTCTTATAAGAAGATAGCTCGAACTGCTCACGTGATTTTTTGTTCACGAATGTTGAGCGGTTTACAGTAAATATACGCTTATGCGTTGGCAAAGGTATCGGACCACTAACTGCGGCGCCCGTTGCCTTTACAGTCTTAACTATTTTTTCAGCAGACTTGTCTACCAATGAATAGTCATACGACTTTAGTTTAATTCTGATCTTTTGGCTCATATCTTTTATTCGTTATAATTATTTAATTAAATCAACCCTACCTTGTACATCTGTCAGCACATCTTTTGCAATAGAGTTAGATACTCGTGCATAATGTGAAAATTGCATAGACGAAGTGGCACGACCAGACGTGATTGTTCGCAAAGCAGTTACATAACCGAATGTTTCAGACAAAGGTACTTTTGCTTTTACAATACGAGCCCCGGCACGGCTTGATTCCATTCCTTCTACTTGACCGCGACGTTTGTTTAAGTCACCAATAACATCACCCATATTTTCTTCCGGAGTTACTACTTCTAGTTTCATAACCGGTTCTAACAATACAGGGGTTGCTTTTTCAGAAGCGTTTCTAAATGCTTGGATAGCACAAATCTCGAATGATAATTGATCTGAGTCAACCGGGTGGAAAGAACCATCGGTCAATACTACTTTCATCTTATCAAGTGGATAACCGGCCAACACACCGCTCTTCATCGCTTTTTCAAATCCTTTTTGAACAGATGGAATATATTCTTTCGGAATATTACCACCTTTCACCTCGTCAACAAATTGAAGTGTTCCTTCAAAGTTTTCATCGGCAGGACCTACTGTTACAATGATATCAGCAAATTTACCGCGTCCACCTGTTTGTTTTTTGTAAACTTCACGTAAATCCACATTCTGAGTGATTGCTTCTTTATATGAAACCTGAGGTGCACCTTGGTTAGCTTCTACTTTAAACTCTCTTTTTAAACGGTCAATGATAATGTCTAGATGCAACTCACCCATACCACTGATAATGGTTTGACCTGTATCATCATTCGTTTGTACTCTAAAGGTTGGGTCTTCTTCAGCCAGTTTTGCTAGTCCAACATTTAGTTTATCTAAGTCTTTTTGAGTTTTAGGCTCAATAGCAACTCCAATAACCGGATCTGGGAAGTCCATAGATTCCAAGATAATTGGATGCTTTTCATCACAAAGTGTATCTCCTGTACGGATATCTTTAAATCCAATACCTGCACCTATATCACCACAAGCAATAGCCTCCATGGGGTTTTGTTTGCTTGAATGCATTTGGAACAAGCGAGAGATACGTTCTTTTTTACCGGAACGTGTGTTCAACACATATGAACCGGCATTCAATATTCCTGAATAAACACGGAAGAAGCATAGACGCCCAACATAAGGGTCTGTAGCAATCTTAAACGCCAAAGCAGTCAAAGGTTCTTCAACCAATGGCTTGCGAATAAGAACTTTATCCGGATCATCCGGGTCTGTTCCTTCAATAGCCGCGGTATCTTCCGGGCTAGGTAGGTAAGCACAAACTGCATCAAGCAATGTTTGCACACCTTTATTCTTGAAAGAAGATCCGCATATCATAGGATAAATATCCATAGCTAACGTACCTTTACGTAAAGCGGCTCTAATCTCATCTTCTGTAATAGTAGCGGGATCTTCTAAGAATTTCTCCATCAGTACGTCGTCAAACTCAGAAACTGATTCTAGTAGTTTTTCTCTCCACTCATTTGCTTCAGAAAGCAATTCAGCCGGAATTTCCTCTACGGAATATTCTGCACCCATCGTTTCGTCATTCCAAACAATTGCTTTCATTGTTACAAGGTCAACAACGCCTTTGAATGATTCTTCTGCACCAATAGGTATCTGAATAGGGCATGGATTAGCTCCTAAAACGTCTTTCACTTGACGTACAACTTCCAAGAAGTTTGCTCCTGAACGGTCCATTTTATTCACATAACCTAGACGAGGAACATTATATTTATCAGCCTGACGCCAAACGGTTTCAGACTGAGGCTCAACACCATCAACAGCACTAAATGCTGCAACAGCTCCGTCTAACACACGTAATGAACGCTCTACTTCAACTGTAAAGTCAACGTGTCCCGGAGTGTCAATTAAATTAATTTTATACTTATTTCCTGAATAACTCCAGAATGCAGTAGTAGCTGCAGAAGTAATTGTAATACCACGCTCTTGTTCTTGTTCCATCCAGTCCATAGTGGCAGCTCCATCATGAACTTCGCCAATCTTATGGGTTAACCCGGTGTAAAAAAGAATACGTTCAGAGGTAGTAGTTTTTCCCGCATCAATATGCGCCATTATACCTATATTTCTGGTATAATTTAGTATTTCATTTGCTTTATTAGCCATCTTATTGTTTTATCCTTCTAAAAATATCTATCCATTAAAATCTGAAATGCGCAAAAGCACGGTTTGCTTCAGCCATACGGTGCATATCTTCTTTTCGTTTGAATGATCCACCTTGACTATTGAATGCATCAACAATCTCTGCACATAATTTATCGGACATAGATTTTCCGCCTCTTTTGCGAGCGTAAGAAATAAGATTCTTCATGGAGATCGATTCTTTTCGATCGGGACGGATTTCGGTAGGAACTTGGAATGTCGCACCACCTACACGGCGTGACTTCACTTCTACTTGAGGGGTTATATTATCTAAAGCAGCCTTCCAGATATCCAACGCGGACTTCTCTTCATTAGGCAACTTTGCTTTTACAGCTTCCAATGCGGAATAGAAAATGTCGTATGCTAGGTTTTTCTTACCATCATACATTAAGTGGTTTACAAATCTTGTAACCCGAATATCACCGAAAACAGGATCCGGGAGGACCTGTCTTTTCTTTGGTTTTGACTTTCTCATTTGTTTTCAGAATTTTGTCTTGTTTTTGGTTGTTAATTAAAAGACTGTCTTCAACGATTCCTCCGAATCATTTACTCAACCTGTATGCTTTATCCTAATAACTTAAACCAATTTCAATACTTGTTTATTTTAATAAAAAACATATCTGCTTATTTCTTAGCAGCTCCTGCTTTTGGACGTTTTGTACCGTATTTTGAACGTCTTTGTGTACGACCATTCACACCGGCTGTATCCAATGTTCCTCTCACAACGTGATAGCGTACACCTGGTAAGTCTTTCACACGACCACCACGTACCAATACGATAGAGTGTTCTTGTAAGTTATGACCTTCACCCGGGATATAAGCATTCACTTCCTTTTGGTTTGTCAAGCGTACTCTCGCTACTTTACGCATAGCTGAGTTAGGCTTTTTAGGCGTTGTAGTGTACACACGCACACAAACTCCGCGTCTTTGAGGACAAGAATCTAACGCAGGAGATTTCCCCTTAACCGTTAATGTTTCTCTTCCTTTTCTAACTAATTGTTGAATTGTAGGCATTTCTTTTTATTAATTCGCTATTTAAATTTACTCTTTTCACTATAATTTCGAGGCGCAAAGTTACACATTATTTCCGTGAAACCAACGAGTTACACAGAAAAATATAACACTTTAGCGCGAAAAACGCTGCAAAGATAGATTATTTGTTTTTGCCTCACAACACTTTAGCAGTATTTTTACAGCAAACAAAGCACAATTTGCAGATGTTTTTCCATAGAGTAAACAAATATCTTCATACAAACCTGTTGCTTTTTTTATGCTCTACACAAAACGTGTTTCGCACAACCTCATCAATAAGTAAAAACCGTTACCGGTTCTTTGATGCTTGCAATCTCTTTTTTCAATTCATCCAATCCATTAGGTACCGGACGTGGAGCTTTTGAGTTCATTATTTGGTGATCCGTGTCGAGAAGGATATATCGGGGAATTCCATTCACTTCAAAATAGTCAATTAGCGAATCCATGTCATCTTCTAATAGCAAGTATTGATCCAACTCAATCTTATTCTCTTTAACAGCCTTACTCCAATTTTCCTCTTTGCTATCCGTCGCAAAATAAACATAGGCAATCCCCTTTTCAGTCAACAGTTTTTTGGCTTCTGCGGAGTTTTCTATATCATACAAGCAAGGGCCACACCAGCTTGCCCAAAAGTCAATATAAACAGCTTTTCCCTGATATTTTTTCAAAACTTCCTCTAGCGTATAGGTCTTGCCATCCTCATAAGCCTGTAGCTTTGTTTGCTCTTGTACATCTTGAGGGATTGGTGTCACATCCGGTTGATAGTGTTCACTCAATTGTTCTATCATCTTTAAATACCGAGAAGTCTGAACAACCTCATGCGCCTCAGTAAACATTTCCGTAATCACTTCATTCGGTTTACCTACTCTACCTATATAGAGGTCCAACATCGTAGCATAAAGAAAATCCCGCTCTTCTCCTTTAAACTTTTTTACGATACGTTTCTGCATCTCATCAAAGTTATCGGTAAAATTATGGGTATACGGATAAATATACTTGGCATGCATTGCGTATTGATATGAGCTGGTTCTGTCGTTAGTAGGCTTTAAGCCATCATCCAAATAACCTTTCGGCACATCTTCTTCAGATACTTTCTCATATAAGATAGGTGCATAGATTCCAGTTAGGTAATCATTGATTATTTCACTTTTTGCGTAGTCATAAAAAGCCTTAGAAACAGTATGCTCCTTGCGATATTCTTCTAAAAACGCCTGTTTATCGTCCCTGTATTTCATCAACGCCTCTTTATAGGCTACAATGTCTTCTTCTGCTTTAGGTCTCTTAAACGGGACAGCGAGTCTGGATAAATAATCGTAGTTATAATGCGCTGCATTATCTCCTGAAAACGTAAACACAATATCCCGTCCCCAATATGAATTAGGGTTTGGAATCGTATCTGCAACGAATGTCAAAGAATCTCCGGCAGTCAGAAATAGGTTTTGCATAGGAGAGTTAACACTAGACATATTTATATTGAGATATTTATCACAGAAAATTTCTATTTCATACAAACCATCTTCATTCTCAATACCATGAAATTTTTCTCTCTCAAAGTTGCTATCATAGTACAACTGCCAACGATAAACAGCTATTCTCTCTATTTTTTCAGGATACTTGGATGTGCCGGATAGTTTAACAATGCCCGGTTTACTCTCTTCTTCCGGGCTACTCTTCTTTTCAACACACGAAAAGAAAAACAAAGAGAGACAAGTCAATAATATTAATGGATGCTTCATGGCAATATATTATAGGTTATCACTTAACTGCTTCGCAAACAATGTATTCAAAGTTCTCAAATATAGCCATTCTTCTCAATGTACAACTTATTAGAGCCTATGTTATTCAACATTGAAAACTCAAAGAGGGTAATAGAGGAATAGAAGAACGAAAACAAATCGTGGGTATTTTTAGCCTATTTCATATTATTCACTTACTGCAAAGCGTGGGTGGGTTTGTTGGATGTGGGTGAGAGCATTCCTTGGTGAATTTGAAATATCTTACGACCGGTGGTTTGCATTGCATTTATCATAGACAGATAAGGTCGGTCGGTTATATCTACCAGTCCGATATGATAGTTTTCTCCATCCATACGTCCGGTGTTGGGTTCATCAATCCATTGAAACCAGTGCATTCCAATCAATGCCGGATGCGCATAGCCGTTTTCCACGTAATACTGATAAGCTTCTCCCCGTTCCTTATCGGTAGCTACGGCTACCAAGCCCGGGGCCATCCCTCTATCAGAAACTCCAAAATGAAACTCGCCAATCATCGAGGGCAGTCCGGTTATTTGGTATATCCGCTCAATAAAAGCCCGATTGGGTTCTATTTGGTAGCAGTTAAAACTAAACACGTCCACATGTTTCCCAACAACAGACAATAGTTCATCAGTAATTTCTGCTCCAAAACGCATCCCCAGATTCAAATGATTTGCATCGGCTGCCTTCAACGTTTCATTTACCAATGCTAGAAATTGTTCAAAGGTATCATACACAAACTGACGTTTATTTTCGGGTGAATCCCCTCGCTGCTTCAAATAACTCATCAGTGCTTTTTTAATAGGCAACTCCTCTCCTTCCAGCAACCGATCACAAAGCAGAACTTCTTGCCCCGGCCACGGCTGCTCATTACCTATAAAATATCCCAGCAACCAAGGATTGTCTTTATACTGATTGGCTAAATTCTCAATTGCCTTCGTCACTGCCTTCCGATAATGCGGGTCATATACATCTGCCAGCCCCATCGTAAACCGATGCAAGTCTAAACCTTGTAAGGTTAATACAAACGGCATATCCTTTTGCTGCATCAATGGATCTGACCAATTCCCCACCGTATTTAGCCCCCATGTTCGCATTCGTTTTTGGGTGTTATGCCTCCAACCCTTTTCTTTGTCCGCCTCATATCTGCGCTTTAAATTGCGGTTATAATAATCGGTATATCCATCTACTGTATCCGGCATATCCTCAAATATAAACTCCCGACCGGTACTGGGTGTCGGATTACTCTTCCATATACAGCAAGCTCCGGTTGATAAAAAAAGATGTCCTTCGGGATCTACAAACCACCATTTATCAGCTATCTTTTTAGTGTAAAAGAATCCCGTAGCTGCTTCGCGATGCGCTTTAAAGCCGCCATACTTAGACTGTGAGGATGGAAATTGCTCCTGCAATTCCTTATCTTCCTTTGCATAAGCATTCAGCAACTCATCCACAGTCTTTACTTTATCATTCCATGTGTCAAACATCCACTGACCAAACCGATCCACAACATATCCTTCTTGAAGCAGGCTATTTTGCGGTTCATCGGCTAAAAAAACTTCCGGGTACAGCTCCAGAGCCGGACTATTCATGGGCATATTCATCGAAAAACGAATACTCTCAACCCCGACCAAAGGTCCTACGCCTCCTCCCAGGTTAATCATCCCAAACGGTTGCCATTTTTTGTACGTAGCAGCCATATCAGCCGCCGAAGGAGGAGCACCCCGATAATAATCCAACGGAATACTGAACTGAACCGGCACACACGAAAAAGGATGAATACCCTGCGTATATGCTCCTCCTTTGGTCACGATGCTCACAAAAAGCAATTGTGGTGTAGATATTTTAAGTCGTAATACCAAATAGTTACTACTTGACCAGTCAGATGGCAATTCCGGATTCAGCTCCTCACAAGTCCACGTGACAGCTGATTGCTCTGGTGTAAAAACAAACTTCTTTGGTGTCGTTTGTCCGGACAACTGCAACACGGTCAATAAAACAAAGCAAAAAGTATAAAAAACTCTTTTCATCGTACGTAACAAATCATGGTTGAATACTAACTGATTACTTTTCTATTCTAAAAGGTTCTTCACGAACATAAAGTTTAAACTCTTTAATCGCCCCGGGAGCCTTTTCTTCCATACGAGGCAAATATCTTAGTCCTTTGATTTCCTCTGCTTGTCCTAAGTCAATCAATATATGATGTGGAAAGTCTATATTTCGTACCGTTCTCCAATACGTTGATTCTTGTAAGTCAAAGACTTTTTCAGCCGAATTATTTCCTCCACTTAGATTTTCACTGTCTGCATACACGATCTTCCAATGCTGACGAGAAATATCTTTACCATCTTTTCCTATTATATTCAATTCTGCAATCGCTGTTTCTTTACCATCATCATGCGAGCTTAATGCCTCCAAGCATATATAACGCGCTTTCATAACTTGCTTCAAATCAACACTCTTCCAGCCATTACCGGATTCAAAAGCAGAGGATAAAATGGGAGATTCTTCCTTTAAATTCAATGTTTCTCCTTTTTTACGATGAAGCAATGATTCCTCCGGTCTAAGCATATCTAAGATAGGTTTATCCAACCCCCTGATTACCGTTTCAAGAGGTCCTTTATGATCTAAAACGATGATTTCATTTTTCCCTTTCTTCAACCATACGCCGGGGAGAAAGAGTGTTTGTTGAGGACCTATCTCCCAAAATCGCCCGATTGACTTTCCATTCACCCAGACTAGTCCTTTACCCCAGGTTTGCATATCCAGAAAGACATCACCCGGCATATCCAACTCAAATTCGGCACGATAATATGCCGGATTAGATAGCGGCTCTGCATTTTGCTCAAAACGTCTTGATTGAACAAATTCAGCATCTAATGGCAAATTAAAGACCTGCCAATTCTTAAGAGAGGTCGTACGCTTATTTGTCACCAATTCAACACGCTCCGTAATTCCTTTACGGTCATGAATTGCCTTATCAAAATTCACACGCCCCATGGCTTCAACCAATATATCCAACTGCGCACCTTTAGGTATATGATTCAGCTTAACCGAATTTTCTCCTCTCCTCCGATCCATGCGCGCAACTAGTTTTCCGTCAATAAATATTTGCGCCCAATCACGCATTTCAGTCAAAACCAACGAGGTTTCTTCTTTGATTTCAGGTAGCTTCGTACGATATAGAATACTCCCCCAGCCTTGGTCAAAATCTTCCATCGGCTGAATATCTTTTACCTGCTTAGGTTCGGGTAAATTCTTAAATACGGAAGCTACTTCCGTAAATCGTATCTCTGGAATTTGAATTGTAGGAATAGATTGAGGGATAGGAGCTAACTTCTCTCCTTCATCCAGATAATTAGCCAAAAGCTCTCTCACGGCAAAAAACTTATTTGTCACCCATCCTGCTTCGCTTATCGGTGCATCGTAGTCGTAAGAGCTACACATAGCCGAATATGCCGGACTATTAGCTCCACCCCAATGCCCAAAGGTCGTTCCACCGTGTGTCATGTACAAGCTGAAAGAAATATTTCTATCCAACATATCTTTCATGCCATTAATCATCGTGGAAGCATCGCGTGTTTCGTGCGCTCGCCCCCAGTGATCAAACCAACCACTCCAAAACTCACTACACATCAACGGGCTATCGGGTCTTACTTCTTTTAATTTCTTAAACTGTTCGTCAATATTCGCACCTGTACCAAAATTGACGGTCCACACCAAGTCGTCTAAAGCATTATTCATAAAGTTTGAAGCCCAGTCACACTGAAACAGCACGACTTCCGTAAATCCGGCATCCTTCACCGCATCGCGAATATTCCGAACATGCTCTTTATCTGTGGCATAAGCTCCATATTCATTCTCCACCTGGACCATGATGATATTCCCTCCCCGACTTATCTGCAAATCAGCCAATTGCTTACCAATCTCTTTCATATACTTACGCACCCGCTCTAAATAGTACGAGTCATTACTCCTAAGGGCAATATCTTTTTTCTTCAAGAGCCACCAGGGTAATCCTCCCATTTCCCATTCAGCACACACATAAGGACCGGGGCGGACAATGATATACATTCCATGTTTTTGAGCTAATCGGCAGAAAGCAGCAATATCATTTGAGCCTGTAAAATCAAACTCATTGGGTTTTTGCTCATGAATATTCCAAAAAGCATATAAGCAAATCGTATTCATACCTAACGCCTTACACATTTTTATCCGATGCTCCCAATATTCAGCAGGTATGCGTGGATAATGTATCTCAGCAGCTTTAATGACAAAGGGCTGGTTGTTGAGCAAAAAGGTTTTATCTCCTATGGAGAAATTCTCTTGCTGCCCATAGCCGGATATTGTACAGCTAAACAGCAAAACACCCACCCATAACAAACTAGCAAATCGTTTCATACTAGAATAATAATTTGTTTAACACTAAGGTAGTATGGAACTCGCAGATTTTTTATTTTCATGGGTTTGAGTGATTTAACAAAAAATCATGCTTCGTTTCATACGTGATAAATTAATCGTTTTATAAGTATATTATTTATATTCCAGCCA
>CAZSWS010000019.1:0-38136 GCA_964610765.1 uncultured Parabacteroides sp. | reverse complement strand
CCGATTAGTTGCCCCTATTGAAAAAATTAAAAGCCACCACCGATATGATTAAAACTTGCGTCTAAAAGTGATTAAACACAAGGGGAAGAACGCGGTTAATCACAGACAGCCAATACTTTACAGAAGTGTAAACACACAAAAAAGCCTGCCAAAACAATTGGCAGGCTATGGAGAATATAAGATTGAATGCTTAATCTTCTAACGTGAACGAGCGACGTCCTATTTGATTACCATCAGCAAAAACATCCACCCGGTAAGTGCCGGGCGATAGAAACTCTTCAATATCCCAGTACATCGTGACGGGAACTTCTTCGCCATCATATTCAATGGTCTTTTTAATGGAATAGTTCAACTGACGACCTTCAAAATCGAACGTGCCGGAATTGTTTTTCATCAAAATCGTATCATCCGGTTTCATAATCCGAATGAACAGCGTTTTCTCACCAACCGGAGCCGTCACATTACGTGCCAGAATAAAGGTAATAACAAATTGCTCCATGCGTTTGATTCGCTTCTGCACTTTCCCTTTCGAGTTGACTGCGCTCACTTGTATATTAGATGCGTCTAACATACTGGCCAAGCTAACCCGCTCTGTCAAATGCTCTTTATCTTTCGCCAACTGAGCCGCCTGATTAGAAGCCCGGCGATACTTTTGCTCTACTTCTGTTTTCTGGGTCTTCAGCGTTTCATTTTCTTTACTCAACGAGTCAATTTGAGCTACATACCCACGCATAATCTCACGCAGTGTTGCCAGCTCACGTTTCAGCTCGTTTATCCGATTGGCATTAGTTGCCTTCACTGTACGAAGTTCTTCCAGTAATCGCTCAACTTTCATCTGCTCCGTATTTAACAGCGTAACCAACGAATCGTTATTGATACTAAACTTATAGCCTTCATACTGTAATGAAAGCTCTGTATATTCATCTTCAAGCGATTCTTTTTCTAAATTAAAAGCTGAAACCAATGACTCCATCTCTTGCTTTTGCCGAAAGATATAATATCCTCCTCCACTAAGGATTAGAATCAAAACAATAATTATCGCAATAATCAACCCTTTTTTAGATGAACCATTAGACGGCTTGGGCATATCAAAGTCATCAAACGAATCACTATAATCAGTTTGTGGATTATTACGTATATCTTTTTCTTCTATTGAATCTTTTTCTTTATTCATAATTATCAATTAATCTGTCGCAAAGATAAAGTTAATTAGCCTCTTACAAAAAAAGCAGATTAAAAACTACTTAAATTTTCTATAGTTAAAACACGACCATTCTATCAAAAAAGCAAACAAAGACAAACAACACACTGATTATCAGCAATAAAACAAGCGAAAACGCATGCTTGCTAATAAAGAAAAAAAGTAACTAACAGAAGCAAATCACCACTTTGCCAAAAGGATGCACTCAAAGACCGGAATTATAATAAACTGTAATTTGGCTACTTCGCATTAGAAAAAGTTGTTATTTTGTATTGTTTAATAAATACAAATTAAAACTAACTCTGAAAAATCTCTCATTATTATGATGTGGAATGAAGCTATTGAGACGATGCCTCGTGAAGAGATGCAAAAGTTACAAAACATCCGATTGAAAAGAACCGTAGAGCATGCCTATCACAATACGCCTTTTTATAGAAAACGTATGCAAGAATTGGGGTTAACCCCGGATGATATTCAAACAATCGATGATATCAAAAAACTACCCTTCACCGTTAAACAAGACCTGAGAGACAACTACCCTTTTGGGCTGATGGCTGTCCCGATGTCTCAAATAGTCAGACTTCATGCTTCTTCCGGCACAACCGGCAAACCCATCGTCGTGGGCTACACACGCAAAGACCTCTCTATATGGAGCGAAGTCGTTGCCCGGTGCTTGTATTCTTTTGGCGTAAGCAAACAAGACCTGGTGCAGGTTTCATACGGTTATGGCCTATTCACCGGAGGACTGGGGCTACATGCCGGCGTAGAATATTTAGGTGGAACCGTCATACCTATCAGCAGTGGAAATACAAAAAAACAAATACAGCTCATGCATGATTTTGGGGCAAAAGTACTTGCCTGCACCCCTTCTTACGCCCTTTATCTGGCTGAAGCCATCAAAGACTCCGGTATTCCACAAGAGGAGTTTAATCTTAAAATAGGCATATTTGGTGCTGAACCATGGACGGTCAATATGCGACAAGAAATAGAAAACTCTTTAAATATCAAAGCATACGACATTTATGGCCTAACAGAAATGTGTGGACCGGGTGTAGGCTGCGAATGCCAACAGCAAGATGGCACGCACTTATGGGAAGACCATTTCTTCCCGGAAATTATTGATCCGGTAACGCTTGAGCCATTACCTGCCGGAGAAAAAGGAGAGTTAGTGTTTACTACGCTCACCAAAGAGGGTATGCCAATGATTCGCTATCGCACCAGAGACCTCACATCGCTTAGCTATGAAAACTGTGCATGTGGAAGAACTGCCGTAAAGATGGGACGAATCTTAGGAAGAAGTGACGACATGATGATTATACGTGGAGTAAATGTATTCCCATCGCAAGTAGAATCAGTCATTCTTGAAATGGAAGAATTTGAGCCACATTATTTAATTACGGTCGATAGAATCAACAACACAGATACATTCGAAGTACAGGTTGAGATAAAAGACACCTACCTGTCTGACGGGATGAATAAAATGATTGAACTCAGAAAGAAAATCACCAACAGACTTCAAAGCGTTATTGGTTTACAACCAACGGTCAAGATTGTTGAACCAAGAAGCATTGAACGAAGTACCGGAAAAGCTAAACGCGTAATTGACAACCGAAAATTGATCTAATCATATAAAACATACTGCTATGCTTATCAAACAATTATCTATTTTTTTAGAAAACAGAAAAGGGCGTTTCAATGAAATTGCAAGACTGCTAGGCGAGAAAAAAATAAACATGACGGCATTTACCGTTTCTGAAAATTCAGACTTTGGTATACTCCGTGTTATTGTATCGGATACAGATGCGGCGATAGATGTATTGAAAGAAAAAGGATATGCTGTGAATATCACGGATGTGGTGTGCATCCAAACTCCTAACCAAGCGGGTGCTTTAGCTAAAGTGTTGGATGTGATTTATTCAGCCGGTGTTTTCATTGAATACATGTATGCGTTTTCTGAAGGAAATGTAGCCAATGTAATCATCCGTCCGGACAACATAGAGCAGTGCATCGATCAGCTCAAGGAAAATAAAATAGAACTGCTTGCTGCGAGCGAGTTATACAAGTTGTAATTATTAACGTTTTCATTTTGTGATATTAACCTCTTTCTTGTTACCTTTGTACGCTTAAACAGAGAATTGAATGAAAAAAAGCTTAGTTTTCAGCATAGCGATCCTCTCGATTTCTTTGCTATTCTCCTCATGTGGAGAATACAACTCGGTATTGAAAAGTACTGACTACGAAATGAAATATTCGTATGCAAAGAAGTATTATAACGAAAAGAAATATGCCCGATCAGCTACATTGCTAGAAGAATTGGTACCCATTTTCAAGGGTTTATCTTATGCAGAAGAGTCTTTATATCTGTTAGCTCAAAGCTATTACGGACAGAAAGACTATCAAACAGCTACAGCTTACTTCAAGCAATACTACACGACTTATCCCAAAGGCGAGTTTGCGGAACTCTCTCGTTTTTATGCCGGCTATGGTTTAGCGCAGGAATCTCCTGACATACAATTAGACCAATCGATCACCATGGGAGCTATACAGCAGCTACACTTATACCTGGAGTATTATCCGCAAAGTGAAAGAGCCAAACAAGCTCAAGAAGTGATTTATGAGCTTCAAGACAAATTGGCCTATAAAGAATTGCTAAGCTCACGCTTATATTATAATCTGGGCACCTACATGGGTAACAACTATGAGGCCTGTGTAATCACAGCTAACAATGCACTACAAGACTATCCGTATAGCAAATACAGAGAAGACTTTATCTATTTAATGATTAGTGCAAAATACGAGCTGGCGCTAGTGAGTGTGGCTGACAAAACACAAACCAGGTATCGGGATGTTATAGACGAATACTACGGATACATGAACGAATATCCTGAAGGAAAATATGCCAAAGAGGTACAAAAGTATTTCGATTACGCAAACAAAAAAATAGTAACAGTATATTAATCAACAATAATTATATTCAGCAAGATGGATTACAAAAAAACAACTGCTCCTACAACAACTATTACTCGCGACATGAACCTCTTAAGCAAAGAGACAGAGAATGTTTATGAAACAGTTATGGTTATTTCAAAAAGAGCCAACCAGATTGGAACAGAAATGAAGCATGACTTGGAGAAAAAACTTCAAGAGTTTGCCTCTTTCACAGACAATCTGGAGGAAGTGTTTGAAAACAGGGAACAGATAGAAATATCTCGCTACTATGAAAAGCTACCCAAGCCTACGCTTATTGCGATTCAGGAGTATGAAGATGACAATATTTATTACAGAAATCCGAGCAAGGAAAAGGATAATATGTAAATAAAAAAACTCAATAAAACAAAATGGCTGACCCTTGATTGAGTCGGCCTTTTTAATAAATAAATAACAAACAAATACTATGATACAGCGTTTACAAACCATCTACCTCTTATTGATAACCGTATTGATGGTTGCTCTATTCTTCTTGCCCTTGGGTATATTTTCAGATGGAACATCATCTTATTTATTAACTGTTTGCGGCTATAAATCCATGGGCGAATCAGCCGGACTAGTCGTAAACACCTGGCCACTGGCTGTATTGGCAACAGGTGCTTTCCTGCTTTCTTTCATCAGCATTTTCCTATATAAAAAGAGGAAGGCGCAAATTACACTTTCGAATATAGGGTCTTTGCTTATCTTCTTATTTTATTTGGCATTTATCTATTATGCTTACGATTTCAAAGGAGATTCAGACACCATGAATATGGAAATGAAACCGGCGCTCATCATTCCCCTACTCTCTTTGGTACTGTATTATGCAGCTATTCGGAAAATTAAGTCGGACGAAGCATTGGTTCGCTCTTTAGACCGACTCAGATAGGATAATCATAACTTTCAGCTATGAAAGAAAAGAACAAATCATTCGGACGCCGTTTATTCATTTGGTGTCGCAACTTGGTGCTCTTTTTCTTTCTATCCACCATCTTTATGGTGGTCATGTATCGGTTTGTGCCCGTATATTACACGCCACTCATGTTCTTACGTATGTACGAACAGAAAAAGGAAAATAAACCTATCAAGCTGAAACATACGTGGGTTTCTTTAGATAAAATATCACAACACTTACCACTGGCTGTCGCTTCATCCGAGGATAATCTTTTTGTAGAGCATTTTGGCTTTGACATCAAGCAAATTAAAAAAGCAAAAGAAGAAGCCCAACAAGGTAAGCGAGTCAGAGGAGCCAGTACCATAACACAACAAACAGCTAAAAATGTTTTCCTATTACCTGTCAAGAGTTATATCCGCAAAGGCATTGAGGCTTATTTCACCCTACTTATAGAACTCCTATGGAGTAAAGAGCGGATTATGGAAGTCTATCTAAACTCTATTGAAATGGGTGATGGTATATACGGAGCAGAAGCAGTAGCAGTAGCACATTTTGGAAAAAAGGCCTACCAACTGACTAAAGGTGAAGCTGCACTCATAGCTGCATCATTGCCTAACCCCAGACGATACAATTCCGGAAAACCATCTGCATATCTCTTAAAAAGACAAGGTGAAATACTCAATTTAATGCCTAAGCTTAAACCCCTAGATATGGGCTATGGCGCTAAGCCTAAAGATTCAACTCCGGTAAAGAAGAAAACAAACAAAACCCAAACAAAGAAATGAGCAGTTTTATATACAAAGACAAGGGAGAAATTCAATATGCAAAAGCATTAGAAGAGCAAACAGCCCTTTTCGAACATATGCTTGCTAAAAAGGCAAATAAAGAAACCCCTACGAACTATTTATTATTTTGCGAACATGAACCTGTTTTCACCTTGGGAAAACATGGAGATAAAGAAAATTTACTTATTTCTGAAGAGCTTTTAAACAACGAGGGAATTAACCTTCACTATATCAACAGGGGTGGTGATATAACCTTTCATGGCCCCGGACAAATCACCGGATACCCTATTTTTGACTTAGAGCAATTTGGCATGGGGCTCAAACAATATATTCATACACTTGAAAATGTAGTTATAGACTTCCTGACTGCATATAAAATCGACGCATACCGCATGAATGATGCCACCGGCGTATGGATTGGAGAACAAGAAAAAGCCCGTAAAATATGTGCCATCGGCGTAAAAAGCAGTCGGTATGTCACGATGCATGGATTTGCCCTGAACATCAACACGCCCCTACACTACTATCAGATGATAAACCCTTGTGGCTTCACAGACAAAGGCGTCACCTCTCTCCAGAAAGAGCTCGGACACTCCGTCCCTATGGATAAGGCTAAAAATGAATTACTGGACTTATTCAAACAAAACTTCCAATTAGTCTGAAACAACTTCCGCCATTTCTTGGATTACTTCAA
The DNA here is from genome assembly GCA_964610765.1 of uncultured Parabacteroides sp. Classification (GTDB taxonomy): domain Bacteria; phylum Bacteroidota; class Bacteroidia; order Bacteroidales; family Tannerellaceae; genus CAZSWS01. The sequence goes on along the minus strand of CAZSWS010000019.1, from coordinate 31,594 downwards.
CCGGAGGGCTGGGCTTTTTTCTTCTGATGCGGAAGAGGTCGTAGAGATTCCAGAAGTCGCGTCTGAACATAATACCTACACCTTGGCGATAGAGAGAGTTTTTATAATAACGATACATGTCATTGGAATGATTATATGCTTTCAAGCGAATTCCGCCGTCACGTGTTAGCTTATACTCCAAGTCAAACTCACCAATAAAGGTATTCCGTTGAATATCATTGTCACGATATCCAAAGTTCCCATTAATAGTCAGGCGATTATCCAATAATTGACTAGAAAGTAACATCTCAACTTCGGTGTCTGAATATCCTTTAGACTGATTGGATCGAATATTCGTGCCAATCCGAACCTTATCGGTAATACTACTTAAGATGCTTGACAACTGCGAAGATAAGGCAGACGAGGCAATGGCTGACATACCCGAGTTATACTCGTTGTTTAAATAGTCAGGCGTATAAAACTTATTAAGTACCAGCAAATAAACAAACTGCCTGAGCATCATATCTTCCGTATCAATATAGCTCTTCACACGTTGCTCTACATCATCATTCACCGTAGGCAAAGCTATATCAAACTGAATAGTCGGAGCACGTAATTTGCCATTAACATTTAACAGACAGTTGACCGGAATATTGGTCCGAGCTATTTCATCTGTCAGACTCTCATCCAAATCATTGATATTAGCTGTCAGACTATAAATACCCTGAATATCCAATATAGCATCAAACGGGTTACCCGTAAAAGTAACTGCACTTCCTTCGGCTATTTGGAAGTCTTTTCGAATGATTTGCTGTAAAGAGAAGTTGTAACTTCCATCTGTGATAGTACACGTTCCATACATGGTTAAGTCTGTTCGTGTACCATAGTTTATCTCTACCGAACCCGACGCATTCCCTTTGATGAGGTCACCGGAGTTAGCATCCATAACAAGTTCTACCGTAGCATCAGGAGTGATATCCAGGTTGAATTTCATATTAATATCCAACCCCTCATTCTGCAAGCGAGGCAGCTGAAACAAGCCTTCTTCTTCTCCTTCGCCACGAAATGAATTAAGACTGTCTTTCTTCACAAACCGAATAAAATCATATTCTTCTGATTTGTTATTAATCATAAAGTCTAAAGTAATTACAGAATGCGGGTTGCTCACAGCATTCACATCTATATCCAGCCGATTTTCATTCCCATTCAACGAACCTACACCGCTGGCGTACACCTTGCCATGTATCATTGCATTGCTCTCTTTAGGGACATTATAAGCCAAAAGATTATCAGCAGACAAATTCACCTGATAGGCAATATCGTCAAACGCATTGTGGGTTACATGCAGGTTGACTGTTCCCTGATGCCCTTCGGAGTCATAGATGGTTAGGTTGTTAGCACTAATACTAGTGGAGGTCAAATGAATGGAATCGGAAAAAGTATAATACGTATTCAAGAAATCAATACCTAGTCCGGCATCTTTTACATATCCATCTCCCTCAACCGTAACTTCTTTGAAAGGCCCAAACACATGTATCTTTCCATATCCTCTCCCTTTCAAACCTTTAGCTACATTTTGCATATAGGGTTGAATGAAGGCTATATTTATATCGTTCGCATCAAAATACAAAGATAAACCGGCTTTCTTTCCAACCGGGTAGATATATCCATTCACATCCGTCCAGGTAGAATCGTTCTCATAAATACTACCCAACATCAAGATACCCTGCTCACTATCATCCCACTCACTAAATAAGTTTAGCTTTCCGACTTCAACCTTATTGAAAGAGAATCGATCAACCGTCAAGTCAGTATTGATAATTCTGCTTCCAAACATATCATTGAGATTGACTGTACCGGTAGCCTTCCCTCCAAAAGTCAAAGATGGTTTGTTTAAAATATCAAAAATGTAACTCAGTTCAATGTCTTTAAGCTCTGCAAAAAGTTTCTTTCGAGGATCTTTAGACACTTCACCATCAATTTTCAAATACTGATTCTTTTTGGAAACATTAAACTTGTTTATTTCAACATTCCCGTCCTGAATATGAATGGTTGAAGGAGACACATGCCAAATCGAATCCATTATAACCGCCGTGCCTTCATTAATCATAAAAGAAGTATGCAGCAAGCTAGTACCCGGTTTTTCATCTGACCGAATACGATTAAAAAGTGTTGACATACTCAAATCCGCCTTGTAAAGAGCTTGACTATTGTTCAACCATGATAATTGAGAGTTTATTCTATTTGCCGCAGCCTGAGAAGATAATTCCAGGTAGTTCTTTGTTTCATTCTTCCCCTTCATGGTTGTCTTAAACAACAAGTCCACCTTGCCATCCGGATTACCTAATTTTAGGTGTCCACCTTCAAATTTGTTTTTACCTATTTGAAAAACAGGAAAATATGCTTCCGCAGAAAGCTGGTCCAGTCGATTATTGTATGAGGCAACAAGTCTTGCATCATGAGAAATAGAGAAAGGAAGTTTTAAGAGCCTACTAACACTATCTGTATTGTGTATAGCTACCGTCAAGTCAAAATAAGTTTCATTATCAAGAGACGGTTTTTTGCCTTTACTAACCAGAGCCGGCAAATAGCCCTGTAATGTTTCTTTAAGATGATAGGCGATTGTTTGAAATGAATATGCCCCTTTCAGCTCTGCCTCAACCAAATCCGAACGTAAAGTCATGTATCGGTTGAATATTGTGCCCTGCGTTTCCAGCTCTATCCGGTCTATTAAAAAATTGCCGGGTGATGATTTAAACGATAAACTATCAATTGTAATACGCCCTTGCAGGTCATCAGACGTCGTGTTTGTAAAATTAGAATTTACAATAAATGCTATTTCTGGTTCTTCATATTTAGTCGTTAAATACAAGGAATCCGGACGGAAGTTCTTCACCTGTGCTTGAAAGTCGAAAACCTGATTACCCGCCTTCGTATCGAAAACCCCTTCTGCATGCAGGTATATATTGGGGTCGTCAACATGTACCAGTCCTTCAAAGCCATCTTTCTTAAAAAAGCCTTGAATCAATAAATCATTATATTCATATTGATGAAAATCAAACCGTTTGACATTGGCATTCACTTCACCGTAGGCATAGCCTCCCTTGGGTTGATTTGCATCAATATCCAAATCAAACTGCACGATTCCGTATGGGTTGTCTTTCTTCAATAAAGACCCGACATCCAATTCGCCTGTAGAAATTCTTCCACTGACAAAATTCTCCACCCGGTGATTTGTTTTAGAACCGAACAAAATATCCATTTCAACCGTTCCAACCTCAGTATTCAATCGACCATAAGCAACCATTTTATCCGGGAATCCGGACACCTCGCCCGTAAATCCGGCAGTACCTAACTTGTCAATATCAATCGGCAGTTTTTCTCGATCCACTTCCTGCACATCAAGTATAGTGAGCATCGCCTCTTTGGATACAGTTAGTCTATTTACTTTACCTTGCAAATATAGTTCTCGCCTATTAAGCAGGTTTTTTACATTCATGTTGCCTGAAAAGAACAGCCCGTCATCATGATGCAACACCGCTTCAGTGAGCTTGATATCATTTAATACACCTTCAACATTAGCCGTAAATTCAAAAGGGTGAGTCAGCTTTCTAAAGTTGGGAATAAAAGCAGCAAAGTCATTCGCTCCTATTCTTGAAGAAACAATATCCATAGATATAGGTGCTTTTGAATAGAATTGCTCCATGCTGTCTATTTCTGAATAGTCTATCGAAGCATTACTCATATGGAAAGTAGTATTGGGCATACGAAGCTGCAAATCTTTCATGATTGCTTGCTCATTATTGGCCGTAAAGCCCATTGATAACTTTTGAATAGCTAAACCGGACTTTTCATCAAAACTTAATCGGTTAATTTGTGCATTGATACTGTCTTCATTAAATGCTTTCATGGATATTTTAGCATTTAGATTCTCGACACTTATATGATGGGGATCAAAGACATGCTGTTTGAGGGGAGCATCTAACACATCGTACCGAAAACTACTACGTCGTATCAAGATTGAATTGATGCGCAAGTCAATATTCGATTCAGATTGGGTTGAATCACTTTTAAATGCATCAATAATAAACTTCAGGTTGAGGTCGCTTTCACGGGTATCTTTGTTCAAATTGACCGTTAAGCCAAACAAACGAACTGTATCAAAAACGAGTTTCTTTTTAAACAATGGAAGTAATTGAAATCCGGCAGATAAATAACTTGCCTCTAAAATAGGCTTCCCGGACTGATCTTCCACATAGACATCTTCTAGCACTAGGCGATTGAGCCATTCCACCTGTACACCTTTTATCTGTACCGGAACAGCGAGCAATGTAGAAAGTTCCTTTGAGGCAGCCTCCGACATCTTATGCTGAACGCTGGGGATGTTAAGCAAAACAACAGGAAGCAGATAAAAAACACCAAAAAGAAACGCAACAACAGCAAGTATATACTTTAGCCCCTTGATAAGATTCTATTTTTATCCACAAAACTAAGCAATAATAGCTATAGATTTAGTTATTTTGTACTTAAAAAAAGAAAACATGAGTATTACGATATTAGGTATTGAGTCATCTTGTGACGATACCTCCTCTGCCATCATCCGTGATGGAGTATTATTATCCAATATTATTGCAGGTCAGTCTGTTCATGAATCATATGGGGGTGTTGTTCCGGAGCTAGCTTCACGGGCACACGAACTCAATATAATTCCGGTGGTTGCCGAAGCCATTAAGAAAGCCGGAATAGATAAAAAAGAGATTGATGCTATCGCTTTCACACGTGGACCGGGGCTTCTTGGGTCGCTCTTGGTAGGGACTTCCTTTGCTAAAGGCTTATCCCTGTCTTTAAAGATTCCAATGGTTGAAGTCAATCATCTACAAGCACATGTATTGGCACACTTCATCAAAGACCATCCCGATGATGACAATCAACCCTCTTTTCCCTTTCTTTGCCTCCTCGTTTCGGGCGGGAACTCTCAAATCATCAAGGTGAATGCCTACAATGACATGGAGGTTGTTGGACAAACGATTGATGACGCAGCCGGCGAAGCTTTCGACAAATGTGCTAAAGTAATGGGGTTGGGTTATCCCGGCGGTCCTATCATCAACAAACTGGCTAACGAAGGAAATCCGGAGGCATTTACGTTTAGTAAACCTCGTATTGAAGGGTATGACTATAGCTTTAGTGGCTTAAAAACTTCTTTCCTCTACACGCTGCGTGACGAACTTAAAGCAGACCCGGACTTTGTTGAGAAAAATCGGGCAGACCTCAGTGCTTCACTCCAACATACGGTGATTGACATACTCATGAACAAGTTGCGAAAAGCCGCAAAAGATTACAACATCAAAGAAGTTGCCGTTGCGGGCGGTGTGTCAGCCAATACCGGACTGCGAGAGGCATTTCACGATCATGCTCGCCGATATGGTTGGAAAATACATATCCCTAAATTTGCCTATACCACCGATAATGCCGCGATGGTAGCTATCACCGGATATTTCAAGTATATGGACAAAGAGTTTTCTCCGATGGATGCTGTTCCTTTTTCACGTGTTAGCAATCTTTTGAAATAGGTTTTAAAATGGATGTAGAAATTGTTACGATTGGAGATGAACTGCTCATTGGGCAGGTTGTAGACACCAACTCAGCGTGGATGAGTCGAGCATTGGCGGACAGTGGTTTTCAAGTTGTCCGAATCACGGCTGTTGGCGATTATGAAGACGACATACTACAGGCTATTGACTCGGCCTTTTCACGTGCCACCATTGTCTTGACCACCGGAGGATTGGGACCAACAAAAGATGATATTACAAAAAAAACACTGTGTAAATACTTTAATTGCGGCACACACTTTTCAAACGAAGTGTATATGAATATTGAAGCGCTCTTCACCAGCAACGGCAGAGCGATGAATACACTTACACGCGACCAAGCAATTGTACCCAATCTGGCTACTGTGATACAAAACAGCGTGGGCACAGCACCATGCACCTGGTTTAATAAAGATGAAAAAGTACTTATATCATTACCCGGTGTACCCATGGAAATGAAATGGTTAATGAGTCAGGAGATTATTCCACGACTCCGCAGCCGTTTTGGTCGCGACTTATTCATCCAACACCTGACTATATGGGTGAAAGGCTATGCCGAGTCGCAGCTTGCTATTTACCTATCTGAGTTTGAAGATGAGCTGCCTGACTTTATTACACTCGCTTATCTTCCTCAACCATCTCTTATTCGCCTACGGTTAACAGCTACACACGCTGACGACTCACTTATCAATCGCACCCTGAATGAGCTAAAAAGCAAACTCATTGAATTGCTAGGAGAGCATATTCTCGCAGATCAGGACAAACCTATCGAAATACAAGTGGGAGAGCTCTTAAAACAACAACAAGCAACCTTAGGCATGGCCGAAAGTTGTACAGGAGGTGCTATTGCCAAACTTATCACTTCCGTACCCGGAAGTTCCGAATACTTCAAAGGAAGTATCGTAGCCTATGCAAACCAAGTTAAAGAATCAATCTTAGCTGTATCCTCCAATGATATAGAACGGCTGGGAGCCGTCAGTCGCGAAGTAGTTGAACAAATGGCACAAGGAGCTGTGCATGCATTAGATTGCGACTATGCTATTGCCACATCCGGCATAGCCGGTCCGGGTGGAGGAACAGATGATAAACCGGTTGGTACGGTTTGGATTGCCATAGCCGGAAGAAAGGGTACGGTAGTTTCAGAGAAGTACATCTTTGGACGAGATCGTATACAGAACATCACCCGAACCACCAATACTGCTTTACTCATGTTGCTTTCATACGTAAAAAGGGCATCTAAAACGAATTAGATACCCCTTTTCTTTACTGTATTATGTAAGCTTATAACGCCATGATTCCTTCTATCGAGGCAGCTTGTCTATAATAAATGATTACATCTTTTGCATCATTTACCGGCACTTTGATTGTTACACTTGTGTATTTACCATTCTTGGTCTCTCTAGTCGAGATACTGGCATCAGTATCTACAAATATTGCATACAGTTTGGCAATCACACTTTGGTCAGAAGGAGTTATATACTTGAACATATAATCTGTCGGGAATATATGTGTTAACCTCAGCTTCTCTTCAAAGCGTTCGTAAAAATCATCTACATTTTGATTTTCACTGTTCTCAATAATTTTAAATTCTTTATTCATATCAAGCTATAAGCAAGCAGTATGCCATTTAATTCAATATGCCAAATTGACACAACCTTCATAGAAGGCTTTCATTTTTAAACAAATAGCGATTTAGCAATACCCATTTCCAGCCCTCTCAATTCAGCCAGTCCTCTCAAGCGACCAATGCACGAGTAGCCGGGATTCGTTTTTTTGTTCAGGTCATCAATCATTTGATGTCCGTGGTCCGGGCGTAAAGCAATAGAGCGTTGGTATTTTTGTTCTATTTCAAGCATCGCTTTAATCACATTGTACATATCTACATCACCTTCCAAATGATTGGCTTCGTAGAAATTACCTTCCTCGTCTCGCTCGGTACTTCTCAAATGCACAAAATAGATACGATCACCAAAGCGGCGCATCATATCCGGCAAGTTATTATCAGCACGAACACCAAACGAACCTGTACACAAGCACAGCCCATTACTCTCATTAGGAACGGCATCTATAATTCGTTGAAAATCTTCCGCAGTACTTAGCACTCTTGGCAAGCCCAAGATAGGATAAGGAGGATCATCTGCATGAATAACCAGCTTCACCCCTGCTTCATCAGCAACCGGAGCTATTTCGCTCAAGAAATAGATAAGATGGCTGCGCAGTTTATCCGCATCAATATCTTTGTAACGGTCCAGCTCATTTTGGAATTGCTCTAACGTAAAGCTTTCTTCCGAACCGGGAAGTCCCGCTATAATATTCCGCACCAATTGTTCTTTTTCCGCCTCATTCATTTGCTCTAAACGCGCCTTAGCTTTTGCTTTTTCAGCATCAGTATATGCTGCTTCAGCTCCGGGACGTTTCAGCAAAAACAGGTCGAAAGCCATAAATGCTGCACGTTCAAAGCGTAAAGCCCTCGAACCATCCGGCATTACATATTCTAAGTCAGTACGCGTCCAGTCTAACACAGGCATAAAGTTGTATGTGACAATACGCACATCACAAGCACCTAAATTGCGGAGTGATTGTTTATAATTATCAATATATTGCTGGAAACTACCGGTTTGCGTTTTAATATGTTCATGAACGGGTACACTTTCCACCACATTCCATACCAAACCCGCCGCTTCTATTTCATTTTTACGCTTCATAATCTCTTCTACCGTCCAGACCTCACCATTAGGAATATGATGAAGGGCTGTTACAATGCCGGTAGCGCCTGCCTGGCGAATGTCTTGCAAGCTTACGGGATCATTCGGACCGTACCATCGCCACGATTGTTCAGATAAATACATAGTTCTTTGTTATTAATTAAATTGAAAAAGCATCAAAGCCTCCGTCTATCGGAGTAATAGTTCCGGTAACAAACGAAGAAGCATCGCTTGCTAACCATTGGATAGTCCCCAGCAACTCTTCCGGCTCGCCTAATCGATTGAAAGGGGTATGTGCTACAATTGACTTACAACGATCGGTAGGTGTACCGTCCGGATTGCTCATTAAAGTACGATTTTGTTCTGTTAAGAAAAAACCCGGAGCAATGGCATTCACCCGTAGTCCTTCTCCAAACTTTATAGCCAACTCTCCCGCCATAAATTGCGTAAAGCTATTAATGGCCGATTTAGCACAACCATAACCAACCACGCGTGTTAAAGGGCGAAGAGCTGATTCAGATGAAATATTAATTATACTTCCTTTTTTCTTTTCAGCCATCACTTTAGCAAAAACAGTTGTAGGCAAAACTGTACCGAACAAGTTCAAATCAACCACTTTACGGAAAGCTTCAATATCCAAGTCAAAAACTGTTTTATCAGGGGGAATCGTAGCACCGGCCATGTTTCCGCCTGCCAGATTGATTAGTACATCAATACTCCCGTAAGTTTTCATAATATCTTCCCGGTTTCCTTCTAGCACTTCCCGGTTCAATACGTCTGTATATAAGAATAAAGCATCTCCTCCCGCTTCTTTAATTTCAGAAACGAGCTGTTCTCCTCCTTCTGAGTTTCGATCAAGTACAACGACTTTGGCCCCTTCTTTTGCCAAATGTTTAGCCATACAACTACCTAGGATTCCAGATCCTCCGGTCAAAATAACCACTTTGTCTTTTACGCTAAATAACTGATTCATACGCTTTATATATAATTGTTGTAATATTTCACATTCTCCTTTATCAAAATATCAATCGGCATAAAGTTGAGCTTTTCATTTTTTTCTTCCAAGGCTAAAAACCTGAACAAAGCCTTAACACTGTTGTAGCCCTGCACTTCAGGACGCTGAGTGATGATATAGCCAACAACACCCTCATTTAATTCGGCAATATTCGCTTCAGTTGCATCATAGCCAATGAGCATCAAATCATTCATTGACATATCCTTCAAGTATGACGCTATTAAATGAACCCGCGAATTAAAAATAATTCCCCCTTTTACTTGCGGATGAGCTTTGAAGAAATCACTTAATATTTGCTTATTACCCTCTTCATTATCAGAGTAGATTGTTACAGCATGTAGCTTGTGCTTTACCGATTGTGCAGATAAATAGTTTTTAAACCCTTCTTGCCTATTTATCACCTGTGTCGAAGGCTTCATTCCTTGCTTTTGGTACATGAACATGACCACTTCGTCCCGGTCTGTCAATCCTTCATACATCAACTTACCCGCTATAAATCCGGAGTCGTAAGAATGTGTACCATAATACGCCAAGAGATTCGTGTTTTCTATATAGGCATCAATCAGCACATAAGGAAGTGTATGCTTGTCCAGCTCTCGTGTAAAGTCTATCGTTTCTTCTTGAAATAAAGTAGGTAGTATATACCCCTGATAATCAGGATTTATTTTAAGCTTATTCAACACACGATTATAGCTATGCACATCATACTGATCAAACGAGTGATACTCTATCACAACATTATAGATGGAAAACTCGTTACCGGCCTGATTAATCCCCGTCTTTACGTCTTCCCAGTATTCGCCGGGTAGAAAAGAAGGGATTAGCACTGCCAAACGGAAAACTTTTTTGGAAGCTAAAGACCGAGCTATAAGATTAGGATGATAGTCTATCTCTTTTAAAACCTTCTCCACCTTCTTTCTAGCTTCTTCAGAAACTTTGCCTCTTTTATGTATGATACGATCGACCGTTCCTGTCGAAACACCCGATAAAGCTGCTATATCTTTTATTCTATATTTTTTCATGAAGTAGTATCTCTTATGAGTCAACAAAAGCTCAAGCGTTGTGCACGCACACAACAAAGATAGAAAGTATTTTAAAGAAATGGTTCTTATAGTTTTTTTTAACTTTTTCGCAATTTGCTTCTCACTTTCAATCTACTCATCAATATATGAGCAGATTTACTCAAGAAAACAAGGAATAGACAAAGGCTGACAAAATGACAGATGCAGCGCAAAACAGAGCTTATTACTTCACAAGGCAAAACACATGGATTGAGAGCAACCACTTTTATAATTCTCTCTACCCTTTCTCTAAAAAGAATAGACCCAACTAATGTTCTAACGAAAGTTGAAAGAGCTTTTGACGCTCGTCAAAAGCTCTTTCAACGAATGTCAAAAGCTCTTTTAACCCGGGTTAAAAGATTAATTCACTTTGCCGTTTTCTATAACACACTCAGGTGTAATTATTTACCAAGCATAGGAAACACCTCCGGTCAGCCAGAACCCGGGCTGGGGTATATTTCCAAAATCAAAATAAGTACGATTGAATAAATTATTCAAATTGAGGAACAGCTTTAAGTGGTCAAATGAATATAATAGTTTTAAATCCATCGTAGCATAACCGGGAATAGCTGCATCACCGGTTTTCTTTAAATCTTCAAAAACCTCATACGTTCCCATTCGCTTTTGTGCCCTAAATGCCCAGTCAGCCGTCAATCCTTTTAAAAGAGTGTGATGTAATCGAAGTGTCAATTTATCACGCAGGTAGTTGGTAGAGTATTTAGAAATCAGCTGCTTCGCATCGCCGGTTTGATTGACTCGCGCATACGATATTGATAAGGCCGTTTCTTCACCAAGAACAGGAGCCATTTCTCCAATATACCAATCAAAGCCCATTTCCAAACCTTGTGTATGAATGCGTGTATGATTCCAGGAAGCCCACTTAGCCTCTGAATTCTCAGGTTCTTTCACCCAATCAATCACATTGCGCCCCCAGAACAAATACCCATTCAGATAAGCATGAAAAAAGCGTGAACGAAAGTCTGCACCTAACTCCAATGATTCAGACTTCTCAGATTGAAGTGATTCATCGGCGGTATGGGTTTCTTGCGTATACCATAAATCAGTAAATGTAGGAATTCGAACAGCCTTACCCCACGAAGCAGTCAACCTCCACATAGTAGCCGGTCGGTAAGCAATAGCTACGGAAGGGAAAAAGCGAATATCTTCATCACTAAAAGACGTGTGATACATCATCACTCCCCCTGAAAGTGTCCAGTTTTTCACGATGGCTGTATGCTCCAGAGCCACACTGGTATTAGTTCGGGCATCATATTTAGTATATCGTCGATGTGGTTTTTGCATCACACGCCCCAATGTGTTACTCATCACCATTTCTTTGCGAAGTTCTGTTCCTAAGCCGGTGACACCAAGGAATGAGCTATACTGAAAAATTAAATTTCCGCCAAACAAGTCATTACGATGATAATTACGTTTTTCAATAGCCTTCCGATCTATATCAAATTTGTCATGATGCCTGGTCCAATACACAATAGGAATAAATTTGAAAGCATTACCAAACTCACCTTTCAAAGTAGTCATGTAGGTAGCGGTTTCTTCATATTGGTTCGGAAACTTAGGAGAATAAAAAGTGTTTGCCCCAAATTTCTTGTCGTTATATCCCGCTACAAGGTCTATCTTGGCATAGTCTGAAAAACGAAGGCGAGTCTGTAACAAAAGATTATATAACGAATAATCACTATTAGCCGTATATCCATCTGATGAATGATGACTGGCCGAAACAGCTGTACTAGCAATGCCTGACCGGAAAGCCCCTCTTGCTTCTAATGCTTTCAAGCTGTGCATTCCTGCCTCAATGCGGGCAAACAGGGATGAATGATTTTCTTTTTTAGTGATTATGTTAATACCTCCTGAGAAAGCGGTAGAACCATAAATTAACGTAGAAGGTCCTTGGATAATTTCGATGCGTTCTATGTCGGATAGGTTGATAGGAAAGTTCAGGTTGTGGTGTCCTGTTTGAGAGTTGGTGAGGTTTACACCGTTGAGTAGAATGGCCATTTGATCGGTTGACCCTCCGCGGATAGAAATGTCGGCTTGAACGCCGTGTACGCCTCGTTGCATCACATCAATATTGGCGGCGTAGACCAATATGTCTTGCAAACTTTGAGCAGTCGATCGCGCTATCTGTTCCTTACTGACTACTGTCACTATGCGCGACGTCTGGATGAGCGGCATCTCTAAACGGGAAGCCGTCACCATGACTTCATCCAGTTCCTTTTCCAAAACTCTCACCGGGTCTTGATTTTCTCCTTCACTCATACTCATCTGCGCATTAGCAGTTGTATGCAAACAGGTTAATACACAACCGGCTATCACACCGTGATTCACTACCTTATGCATACTATTGAATGCACTGAAAGGCTTTCGGTCAAAGCGTTTGAATCGAAAAGCTTTGACTCGATTAAATACTTTTTGTTTCATCATACGTTAAAATATTAGTTAAAACAGAGGCAAAGGTATACGTTACGTTTCAAAACAGCCATAAAATAGTTGTTTTTAAAAACAACTGACAGCCTACGAGATACAAACAAATGAGATTCCACACTTGCTAACACCTAACAAACAACTATTTGTAGTATATTAGCAGCACGCTTACAATAACAAACTTGATACTTCACTCCTCTTATTATATACGTGCAGTGAGGCAGAACCAACAACTTTAAACTATGAGGAAACTTACAACTGCTATCCTATTTATCAGTTTGCTGTGTGCCTGTACTAAACAGCAGTCCACTACTTCTATTGAAATGGTCGATCGGCCGAATGGAGTTCGCAACAATCATTATGTGAACAATAGAGAGCCACTGAAACCTGAGTTATTCATCAAACTACCCGTAGGAAAAGTGAAGCCCGAAGGTTGGGTCAAAAGATATTTAGAGCTTCAACGAGATGGGCTAACCGGAAAACTAGGCGAAATCAGTGCATGGCTAAACAAAGAAAACAATGCATGGCTAAACGAAGGAGGCGAATGGGGATGGGAAGAAGTTCCTTATTGGCTGAAAGGATATGGCAACCTGGCTTATATTCTAGAAGATTCGAACATGATTGACGAGGCTAAAACATGGATTGAAGCTGCCATAAACAGCCAAACAGAAGATGGATATTTTGGGCCAATCAACCTAAGAAATGGGAATAGAGAATTATGGGCCAATATGATTATGCTTTGGTGCTTACAGTCTTATTATGAATATAGTGGAGACAACCGAGTGATAGACCTCATGACTCGATACTTTAAATGGCAAATGACCGTGCCTGACGAAGCCTTTTTAAAAGATTACTGGGAGCATTTGCGAGTGGCTGACAATTTATACAGTATCTATTGGCTATACAACATCACCGGTGATAGCTTTTTATTAGACTTAGCCGAGAAAGTTCATCACGCGGGAGCAGACTGGACGCAAGAAGACAGCAATCCTAATTGGCACAATGTAAACATCGCTCAGGGTTTCAGAGAACCCGCCACCTATTATATGCTATCCGGCGACTCTGCCCATTTGCATGCCACCTACAAGTCGTTCAATCTCATAAGAAGAACTTTCGGCCAGGTGCCCGGAGGCATGTTTGGTGCCGACGAAAATGCACGCATGGGATATATAGATCCAAGACAAGGTACAGAAACCTGCGGATTTGTAGAACAGATGTCATCCGATGAAATGCTGCTCAGGTACACCGGAGATCCCTTTTGGGCTGAACACTGCGAAGATGTAGCTTTCAACTCCTACCCTGCCGCTGTCATGCCTGACTTTAAATCATTGAGGTATATAACTTCGCCTAACCATGTAGTTAGTGACTCCAAAAACCATAAGCCGGGCATAGACAATGCCGGACCTTTTTTAGCCATGAATCCATTCAGCAGCCGCTGCTGTCAGCATAACCATGCACAAGGCTGGCCCTATTTTGCTGAAAATCTCATCCTGGCTTCTGCCGACAACGGAATAGCTGCAGCCATCTATTCAGCTTGTAAGGCTGAGGTCAAAGTGGGCGATGGCGAAGGAGTGCTTGTAAATATCACAGAGGAAACAAACTATCCCTTTGAGGAAAATATTAAATTCACCTTTCACACCCCTCAATCTGTAAAATTCCCATTTTATCTACGCATCCCCACTTGGGCTAAGAACCCCACTATAATGGTTAATGGACAAAAGGTTGGAACAAAGATAGAAAACGGGAAATATCTACGCATAGACAGGACCTGGGAAAATGGAGATGAAGTAGAGATAACCTTCCCCATGACATTGACTTACAGACAATGGCAAGTAAACCAAAACAGTGTAAGTGTAAATTACGGACCGCTTACTTTATCGCTAAAAATTGACGAAGAATATAAGAAAGTAGATAGTAAAGAAAGCGCTATATGGGATTCGAAATGGCAAGCAACAGCCGACCCGTCTCAATGGCCTAGCTATGAAATATACCCACAAAGCGCATGGAACTATGCCCTGATACTCAATGAGAAAGATTATTTCACTGACTTTAGTATAACAAAAAAAGCTTGGCCGGACGATAATTATCCATTTACGCTGGAAAGTTGTCCTATTGAGATTCAAGCTTATGGAAGAAAAATCTCCTCATGGACTATCGACAAACATGGCTTGTGTGGAGTGCTGCCACAAACAGATAGTAAAAAGTCTGACGTGAAAGAAAAGATTCAGTTAATCCCCATGGGGGCAGCGCGTTTACGAATAGCCTCTTTCCCGGTATCTATCGAATAAAGAAGCGCATAAAAAAGCCTGTACGTCACATAGACATACAGGCTTTTTTTATAATTGTCAGTCGTTTTATATTATTTCTCTCCTAAAAGACCTTCCGGACTGAATATTTCATCTAGTTTATCTTTCGGTAAAATATTTTTCTCAAGCACTAAATCATAAATGCTTTTTCCTGTCTTCAACGCTTCTTGAGCAAGTGCTGTACTGTTTTCATATCCGATATGCGGATTCAATGCCGTTACAATACCGACACTGCCAACAACCAACTCTTTACAGCGTTCTTCATTAACTGTAATATCAACGATACAATTATCGCGAAGGGTCTTCATCGCATTCGTCAATAGCGTAGCAGACTCAAGCAAACTATAGGTCATCACCGGCTCCATTACGTTCAGTTGCAATTGCCCTGCTTCACTGGCAAAAGTAGTAGCTACATCATTACCAATTACGCGGAAACATGTTTGACTAACAACTTCAGCAATCACCGGATTGACTTTCCCGGGCATGATAGATGAACCTGCTTGACGAGGAGGAAGATTGATTTCAAACAATCCACAGCGTGGACCGGAAGTCAACAAACGTAAGTCGTTACAAATTTTGGACAATTTCACCGCCAATCTCTTCATTGCAGAAGAATAAGCCATGAAGCTTCCTGTATTAGAGGTAGCCTCAACCAAGTTTTCAGCTTCTTTGAAAGGAAGATTTGTTATTTTAGACAATGCCTCAGTACATGCCTTTGCATAGCCGGGTGCAGCGTTCAATCCGGTACCAACAGCCGTAGCTCCCATGTTTATTTCCAAACATAGATTAGCACTTTCGTTTAAAGAGACTAGTTCTTTTTCTAAAGTAACAGCCCAAGCCTCAAATGTTTGTCCCATGCGAAGAGGTACAGCATCTTGTAAGTGAGTACGCCCCATAGTCATAACATTTGCAAACTCGCGACCTTTTTGATGAAGTGCATCTATCAAGCCTTGTAAGGCTTTCGCTACATTTTCATTATATAACAACACACCCAACTTTACTCCTGTTGGATAAGCGTCATTAGTTGATTGAGAGAGATTAACATGGTCGTAAGGAGAGCAATGCACATAGTCACCTTTCTTATACCCCAATGATTCAAGGGCAATATTAGCGATAACCTCATTCACATTCATATTTGTAGAAGTTCCGGCACCTCCTTGTAGCATATCGCATGGGAATTCATTTAGATATTCACCATCCACTATTTTTTTACAAGCAGCAACAATAGCATCTGCTATTTCCGGTTTAAGAATACCAACTTGCTTGTTTGCCTCAGCAGCAGCCCACTTCACATAAGCCATACCTCTGATAAATTCAGGATAGTGATTAATTGAAATCCCTGTAATATGAAAGTTATCTAACGCACGTTGTGTATGAATACCATAATACGCCTCTGATGGAATGGGCAACTCTCCAATCAAATCTCTTTCAATTCTTTTCATAGTAATAATTTTAATGTATCAGTAATAATTATATTCAACTTACTCTCTGCAAAAACAAAAAGGAGAGAAACCAAAAGCAGCAACTGCTTTCACCTTTCCTCCCACAAGCAAAATGTAAGGCAAAGATACGATAGAAATGGAAATAAAGTGAAAAACCAAAACAAAATACACATTTCATCGAAAAAATAGTATCATTTAGGTATTCGGCAGTTCAAACTTTATCTACAAAAAGGAAAAACGATACAAAAGTGGGTTCTCAAAATCGACATTCATGTATTGAACTGGCTTTTTCGTCTAAGTTTAGCTGTGAAAACTATCAAAATGTAGATTATTGTATATATTTACACCGTATTTTAAACGACATTATTCGTAAGGGTTCTTTCATTCACTCATTTTATATTGAAGTGGTCGTAAGCTTTAGCTTCACAAGCTATAGTCTATAAATGTATTTACAATAGCAAGCTGTAAGGATGCTCCTTACAGTCATTTTTTAATAATTATCGAAAATAACTCATGAAACAACTATTCATTTTGTTTACTTCTTTGTTCTTTTTATCTGCATGTACGGCAGAAAGCGACAATCCTATAACCGGATTATTAGAACGTATAGACACCGGTGCTTCTGAAAAATTTGAGATAGAACTTATTCAGTCTACGAATGACACAGACTTCTTTGAGCTGGATCAAAATGGTGACAAAGTAGTAGTGCGAGGCAATTCGTATGTGAATATAGCAACGGGAATCAACTGGTATTTGAAATATCATGCAAATATTCATCTTTCCTGGAATGGAATGCAAGCCAAGCTTCCCACCCCTCTCCCAGCCGTTCAGCAAAAAGAGCGAAGAGAAACAGATCATACACTACGCTACTACTTGAACTATTGCACATTTTCCTATTCAATGGCTTTTTGGGATTGGGAACGTTGGCAGCAAGAAATAGACTGGATGGCCCTTCATGGCATCAATCTATCATTAGCCATCACCGGAACAGAAACCGTATGGCATAACGTATTGAAGGATTTAGGCTATTCGAAAGATGAAATCAATGAATTTATTGCCGGCTCAGGCTTTTTAGCATGGTGGCAAATGAACAACCTGGAAGGCTGGGGAGGACCCAATCCGGATAGCTGGTATAAACAACAAGAAACACTTCAAAAGAATATCCTGAAACGAATGAAAGAATACGGTATAGAAGCGGCTCTTCCGGGATATGCCGGCATGGTTCCTCATAACATTAAGGAGAAGCTGGGTGTAAACATTACAGATCCCGGCAAATGGAACAGTTTCCCACGCCCTGCCTTTTTGCAGCCCACTGATGAGAGTTTTCAAAAAATTGCCAAATTGTATTATAATGAAATGACCAAACTTTATGGTAAATCGAACTATTATGCCATAGACCCATTTCATGAAGGTGGTAGTACAGAAGGTGTTGATTTAGATTTAGCCGGAAAGTCAATCATGTCTGCTATGAAAAGAATTAATCCGGATGCAGTATGGGTAGCACAAGCTTGGCAGGCTAATCCACGCCCAGCCATGATAGACCACATGGAAAAAGGCGACTTGCTTGTGTTGGATTTATTTAGTGAGAGTCGTCCTATGTGGGGAATGGATTGGTCGTCATGGTATCGTCCGGAAGGATATGGCAAACATAACTGGATATACTGTATGCTCCTAAACTTTGGAGGTCGTACAGGAATGCATGGAAAAATGACTCCGGTAATAGACTACTATTATGACGCACGGGCACATCAAAATGGACAAACGCTAAAAGGTGTAGGTGCTACGATGGAGGCTATTGAAAACAATCCGGTCATGTATGAGTTACTATTTGAGCTTCCTTGGCGTAAAGAGAGATTCACCTATGAGGAATGGCTAGAAGGATACGCTCAGGCTCGGTATGGGAAAAGTGATGAAAAACTCACAACTGCCTGGAACATGCTAGCACAAACCGTATATAACTGTCCTCCTCGCTCAACACAAGAAGGAACTGTTGAAACCGTCTTTGCCGCAGCACCTCGTTTAGATATACGAAACGTATCATGTTGTTCAACAACTCATCCTTTCTATAATACAGACACACTTAAGTTGGCCGCAGAAAACATGTTGAGTGTGGCTGATTCATATCAGGGGAACAACAACTTTGAATATGACTTAGTAGATGTCGTACGTCAGGTTATTGCCAACAAAGCATATTACCTCCAAAAAGAAATAAGTCAAGCGTATAACGACAAGAATGTTGCGTTATTTAAAGAAACGAGTACTCGGTTTTTAGAACTTCTGCTTGCACAAGACAAACTACTGCAAACTCGTCCTGAATTCATGTTAGGCACATGGGTAAACCAAGCTCGAAAAATCGGGAACACAGAAGAAGAAAAGAACCTATATGAATGGAATGCACGCACACAAATAACGACCTGGGGTAATAGAGCCAGCGCACCTATTTTGTATAATTATGCCTATAAGGAATGGGCAGGCATACTTAAAGACGTATATTATCCTCGCTGGAAAGCCTATTTCGACTACTTAGAAAAAGAACTTGCCGGTGAACAACCTGAAAAAGTAGACTTTTTTGGCATGGACGAAGAGTGGGCTAAGCAGAATAATCCGTATCTTTCGCAACCGGAAGGGAATGCGATTGATGTAGCCAAGGAAGTATACAGCTTATTTTTAAGCGTAAATTAAATAAATTAGCGACAATGTTATTAAGTAAAATTCAAACATCTATTTGTATGAAATTAATTCGTTCAACAGTTTTTATTCTTTCTATTCTTTTTTCATTAAGCTGCTACGGACAAGCTAAATATGAAAGTAAAATAACCTCTTTAGAAAACGAGAAGTGGTGGGGTGCCTTTGTTGGCTTTGGCCAAAATATGCCTTATGAATCAACGACACGTATATTTAACCTCAGCCGTGAAAACTTCAACAACCAGTTGATACCTCTTTTTGTGTCTAATCAAGGTCGATATGTTTGGAGTGACCAGCCATTTATGTTTAAGTTCTCTAACGATACATTAATCATTTACTCAGATTACGAAAAAGATATCCAAGCCGTCAGTTCCGGCTCTACCCTAAAAGAAGCTTATTTGGCAGCTAGCAAAAAACATTTTCAACCTACCGGGAAAATCCCTGAAGAAGTGTTTTTCTCTAAGCCACAATACAACACATGGATAGAACTGATTTACAATCAGAATCAAAAAGACATCATGAAGTATGCCCATGATGCCATCAACCATGATTTTCCGACCGGAATATTTATGATTGATGACAACTGGCAAAAGTATTACGGAAACTTTGAGTTTAAGCCGGAAACATTCCCCAATCCAAAGGCAATGACAGATAGTCTGCATGCCATGGGCTTTGATGTGATGCTTTGGGTCTGTCCATACGTATCGCCTGATAGCCGCGAATATAGAGAGCTAGCCAGCAAAGGCTATTTAGTCAAAAACAAGAACGGCGGTACAGCTATAATCTCTTGGTGGAATGGATACAGTGCTTGTTACGACATGACCAATCCGCAAGCAGTGGCTCATTTGAAAAAAGAGCTCGTTAAGCTGCAAGATGAATATGGTATAGACGGTTATAAATTTGATGGAGGCGATGTTAGCTACATGCGCGGCGACTTAGTATTCTACGACAAAGAAGCCAATGTAAATGACTTTTCAGAAGCATGGGCTGCCTTTGGCAAAGAATTCCCCTTCAACGAACTACGTACATCCTGGAAACTGGGAGGAACTGAAATCGTACAACGCCTGGGAGACAAAGGTTACTCGTGGGGTGCGGCTGCCACACTTATACCACAAATGACCACTGCCGGTCTATTAGGTCATGCATATACCTGCCCAGATATGATTGGTGGAGGGTCTTTCTCTGCTTTTTTAAATATTGACTCTGATAAGTTTGACCAAGAACTAATCGTTCGTTCAGCCCAGATTCATGCCTTAATGCCGATGATGCAATTTTCTGTTGCTCCGTGGAGAATACTTAGTAAAGAAAACCTGAAGATAGTCTCTGATGTAGCTCATTTACATCAAGAGTTTGCTCCGTACATTTTAGAATATGCTAAAATTGCTGCTGCAACCGGTGAGCCTATCGTTCGAAGCATGGAATATAGTTTCCCCAATCAAGGTTTTTCCACTTGCAGCAATCAGTTCATGCTAGGTGATAAATACCTGATAGCTCCTATGGTTCAATCAGGAACGAAGCGAACAGTCGACCTACCTAAAGGGCGTTGGAAAGATGATTTAGGAAAAACACATAAAGGAGGTAAGAAGATCGAGATAGATGTTCCACTCGAACGGTTACCTTATTTTGAAAAGATAAAATAATTCTACTTTTAGCTATTCCACTAAATAACAATGTGTAATTTAGTGGAATAGTAAATACACATTACACACCACAAACATTTTAAACACACAAAAATGAAACTTACCCTCAAATTAACTACTATCACACTACTCCTTGTTTCTATCATGGGGTTCACTTCCTGTAAAGCCGGGACAAACAAACAACAAAACGCAGACGCAGACACAGACACAACACTTAAAGGTATTAAGAAAGCAGAAGACAATGGAATCAAATTGGCTATTCAGTCATACTCTTTCCATCGTTTTTCAGTGATTGAAGCTTTGGAAAAAACTCAAGAACTGGGCATAAACTATATTGAGATATATCCCGGACATCGCCTCGGAGGCGACTGGGGAGATCAAGCTTTCGGATTTGACATGGATGAAGAGACCAGAAAAGGCATTAAAGATTTGGCCAAATCTAAAGATATTCAGATTATTGGGACAGGTGTCTTTGTGACAGAGAATGAAGATGACTGGAAAAAAATGTTTGCATTTGCCAAAGACATGGGTATGGAACTCATCACCTGTGAACCTCTTTTGAAAGACTGGGATCTGGTTGAATCGCTATCCAAAGAATATGGCATTAAAGTAGCTGTCCATAATCATCCACAACCATCTGACTATTGGAATCCTGATTTATTATTAGAAGCCATCTCAACCAGAAGTAAAGACATAGGCTCATGTGCTGACGTAGGTCACTGGCGTCGTGAAGGATTGGACCAAATAGCTTCTTTGAAAAAAATGAAAGGTCGCTTGATTTCCTTACACTTCAAAGATATTGCTGAAAAAGAAGAAGGAGCTACAGAACAACACGATGTAATCTGGGGTACCGGCATACTAAATGTAAAAGGCATGTTGAAAGAGTTAAAAGAACAGCAGTTCAAAGGATATCTATCTATTGAATATGAGTACAATTGGGATAATTCAGTACCTGACATCAAAGAGTGCTTGAAATATTATGACGAAGCAGCTGAAGAAGTGTTCTAACCCGACACTTTCTCAATTAAACAGACTTTATGGAAGATAGCCCCAATTTCCTATTAGCATTTGGACTTACAGCTATAGCCGGCCTATCCACAGGGATAGGCAGCTTAATAGCTTTAGTAGCCAAGCAAACCAACCAAACTTTTCTATCCGCCTCTTTAGGATTTTCTGCAGGAATCATGATTTATGTATCCTTTATGGAAATGATGCCGGAGGCCGGAGCCAATCTCATATCCATATTCGGTGATAAACAAGGAACATTGTTTCTTATTCTCTCCTTTTTCGGAGGAATAGCGCTTATCAACTGTATAGACTTTCTTATACCAAGTTCCATGAATCCACACGAGATGCATGGTGTGGAAGATATGAATAAGGAAGCAGCTTTAAAAAGAACCGGTGTCATGGTAGCTATCTCCATTGCGATCCATAACTTTCCTGAAGGCATTGCTACATTTACTTCAGCCCTGGGTTCATTAGATGTCGCTATCCCTATCACCATTGCGATTGCCATCCATAATATCCCCGAAGGTATTGCCGTAGCTGTACCTATCTACCATGCAACGGGAAGCCGTAAAAAAGCATTTACTCATTCATTCCTCTCCGGTCTGGCAGAGCCTCTGGGCGCACTGATTGCCTATTTCTTCCTGCTGGAGTTTTGGACCCCCGCACTAAGCGGTGTTGTTCTGGCAGCTGTCGCAGGAATCATGGTCTTTATTTCACTGGACGAGCTTCTCCCAAGCGCAGAAAAATACGGAAAGCATCATGTTTCAATCATGGGGCTAATTTTAGGTATGGCTGTTATGGCCCTTAGTTTGTGGTTATTTGTATAGACAGCCACAACTCCTTTTTTGCAAACATATCTGTTGTTTCCATCGGTCTTGTAAAAAGAAAAAATGCCTTTAAACAGTAGATATCTTGATTATTACGTATCTTTGCGCTCTTAAAATAATTTATTCCGAATGAGCGGAGATAAAAAAAGTAATTACGGAAGACTACTAACCATCTTAATTCTGGCATTAGGTATATGCTTAGCTATGTACTGGCTACCTGACAGTCTATTTGGGTTAAAAATCAAAAAAGTAGACCTCCTTTCAGATATTCGTATCAAAACAGATACCCTTTCCCTAGCGCAATTCCAACAACAGTTGATAGATTCTGACACGCTACAAATTGATTCAGCAGCCTTGCGCGACTCACTAGCACAGCATACCGGCTTAGACTCAACCGCACTTGCCGTTAGAGACTCACTCTTCCAACTTCTAAAAGCAGGCAACCAAGCAGACACACTCGGCATTTGCCGCATTGAAGACTATTCGCCGGGACATATTGGATTAAGACGTTTCATCAAAGCGCTTAACAATATTGATCGCATGAATCGTCCGGTTCGTATCGCTTTTCTGGGTGACTCTTTTATCGAAGGTGACATATTGGTTGCTGATTTTCGTGAAATCCTGCAAGAGATATTTGGTGGTCATGGTGTTGGATTTATCCCCATGGCTTCTGAAGTTGCCAAATACCGCCCCACCATTACCGTTGATTCGAAAGGCTGGAAGCCATCTTCTATCTTAACGAACAAAACGGAGGCATTCACCCTTCCCGGGCTTATTTTCACGTCAGATAAAGAAAACGCATCCATTACTTTTAAAGGGTCTAACAGGTATAAGGGTTTAAATCAAGCTTCTACGCTACACGTCTTGTATCAGGAAAATGATTCCACCCGGCTTTTATATACCTCCAAAGAGCTACAAGACACCGTACCCTATCCACTTGAGCCTACTAATCGTGTTAAGCAACAGACACTCAAAGGAAAATTCACAGAAGCATCGCTCATTTTTGAAAAAACTCCCGGTTTCAAAGCACTGGGTTTTGCACTAGAAGATGAACGAGGAATATCCGTCGATAACTTCTCACTGCGTGGAAGCTCTGGTCTGCCTTTGCAGCAGTTAGATGAAGAGACTTGCAAAGAACTAAGCGAAATTCGTCCTTATGATTTAATTATCTTGCAATACGGGCTAAATGTAGTAAGTGAAGACATGTTGCAGTATGGCTGGTACCGACAAAGCATGTTGCAAGCAGTCAAACATCTTCGCAAGTGTTTTCCCGATACAGACATTCTGCTTTTAGGCGTTTCAGACCGGGGACAACAAATTGATTCAGAGTTTAAAACCATGCCTGCCGTGATGGCTCTACTGCATACACAGCGCCAGCTGGCTAAACAGAGCGGTCTGCCTTTCTGGAACACATTCGAGGCAATGGGTGGTGAAAACAGCATAGTTCGCTACGTCGAAAACAACTGGGCCAGTAAAGACTATACCCACATGAGCTTCAGAGGAGGAAAAGAAATTGCTAAAAAGCTGGTGGATGCTATTTTATTAGAAAAGGATTTATATGAACAAGTTGAAGACTAATAGTAGCAAATTCATACCTTTTTTAGGCATGTCACTAATAGTTCTTTTGCTATTTGCAGGCAATCAGCTATACAGCAAGACGAGCACAGCCTACGATTTGGAAGAAGTAAAGCTTCCAAGCGTCAAAAAAGCATTGCCGGAAGCACAGCCTTTATTTATCAACTTTTCTGTCGATTCACTCAATAGAATCATAGATAAAGACAGCACCATGACTCCTATTTATGACCTATTGAATCAACTACTGGAAAATAAAGACACGACAATCAGCATCATACATCTAGGTGATTCGCATATACAAGCCGGCTATTATGGAGGCAGGACCATGCGTTTATTGCACGATGCGTTTGGTAATGCAGGAAGAGGCTGGATAGCTCCTTTCAAGCTGGCCAAACTGAATGAACCTGACGACTATTTTATCAACTCTGTAGTACGCGATTGGACCAATACACGCTGTACACAACGAGAACAAAAGTTTCCGGTAGGACTAGGAGGTATCGGCATCGAATCAAAATCACCGTCTATCAATTTCGACTTGGGCGTAACCCCTATCAATGGTGCTGGCTACACCTTTAACCAGGTAGTAGCTTATAGAGATAGTCGCTCAATGCCTTTTTTACCTGCAGGAGAAAACAAAGACTCGGTCAGTTTTTATCCCGATCAAGACAGCATTTGCACAATCAAAGCAGATACTTTCAAACTAAACATAGCCAAAGACACTTTGTTAATTCAAAGCACAAGGCGTAAGGCAGGCACCGACATACTCTTACCGGTCGATTCATTTACGAACCGTTACTACGGATTTGCACTTAGCAACGGACAACCCGGAGTTTTATACCATTCAATTGGAGTCAATGGAGCCATGTACGTTAACTATACGAAAGCGGAGTATGTACAACAGCTCTCTTTACTCCGCCCTGATTTGTTAATTGTTTCTTTAGGTACTAATGAATCCTTTGGACGTAACTTTCGCAAAGAAGAGTTTACCTCGCAGATTCGTTCGTTCCTGTCATTAGTCAAAGAATATTTACCTCATACTGTCATCCTTCTTACCACTCCTGCCGAATCATATAAGCGGGTTTGGCAAAACAAGAAACGCGTGTACGTACGAAACCAGAATGCCGAAAAAGCTGCAGAAGCCATTATCAGTTTTGCCCAGTCAGAAGGCATTGCATGCTGGGATTTATACGCTGCTTCCGGAGGAAATGGCTCGTATAAACAATGGCATGCGGCTAAACTATTTGGTCGCGACCGCATACATTTCACACAAGAAGGATATAAAGAACAAGGAGCCTTATTATACAATGCGCTTATTCATGAGCTGCATCCCAATCAAGCAACAGAAGAAGAATGATAGATATATACCACAATATAGTAAATTATCTATCAGCCAATTTCTCCTTTGACCAGTTGGCAGCACTTCTCACGTATGATGCAAAGTCTCCGATGCTATTTAGTAGCGGTTTGTTTTTTTTCCTGTTCATTGCCTTTCTGTCTTTATTCATATTCCTGCGCAAAAACACGCTCACCAGACTCATTTATGTAACATTGTTCTCCTTCTTTTTCTATTATAAAAGTAGTGGAGTATGGTGCATTCTGTTGTTACTGGTAGGCACTTCTGACTTTTTGATTGGCGGTGCACTCAAACAAACCAAAGAAGTCTGGAAAAGGAAACTGTGGGTGGTTTTAAGCTTATCCATCAACCTCGGACTGCTGTGTTATTTTAAATACACTAATTTCTTATACTCTCTCTTTGTACAATTAGCCAATGAGATAGGCATGTGGACAGGCAACGGCACACTCCTCAGCCTACAGTATGAAAAGCTAGACATATTTCTTCCGGTCGGTATATCTTTCTTTACGTTCCAGTCCATCAGCTATATTATTGATTTATATCGAGACCGCATCCCTCCGGTCAAACGATGGATAGATTACCTGTTTTTCGTTTCGTTCTTTCCCGGTCTGGTGGCAGGTCCTATTGTTAGAGCACGTGATTTCATCCCCCAAATGTTTAAGAAGCCGATGCTAAGCAAGGCTGATTTAGGTGAAGGCTTCTACCTCATTCTTTGCGGGCTACTCAAGAAATGCGTCATATCCGATTATATCAGTCTCAACTTTGTTGATCGTATTTTTGATGCCCCTACCCTATATACCGGCGTTGAAAATCTTCTCGGCGTATACGGCTATGCTTTACAAATCTATTGCGACTTTTCCGGTTACTCAGACATGGCTATAGGGATAGCACTCTTACTAGGGATTCGTTTCAATATCAACTTTGATTCACCCTATCAGTCAGCCACCATCACAGAGTTTTGGAGACGCTGGCACATCTCCTTATCCTCCTGGCTTAAAGATTACCTGTACATTTCTTTGGGAGGCAACCGAAAGGGGAAAATACGCACATATATCAACCTTATCATCACCATGCTTTTAGGAGGTTTATGGCATGGAGCTTCTTTGCGATTCATTCTTTGGGGAGCCATTCATGGTTTATCACTGGCTATACATAAGTTTATCATAGGTCGTTTCAGTAGTTTCAAGAAAACAAGTGAAGAAATGTCACCATTCCGTCGGGTTCTGGGCATAATCATCACCTTCCACCTGGTTTGCTTTGGCTGGATTTTCTTCCGGGCTGACACGATGCAAGTTGCCAAAGAAGTATTAGCACAAATATTTACCGCATTCCACCCGGAGGTGTTCTTACAGTTTATAACCGGATATAAGCTCGTATTCTCACTAATGATTATAGGCTACATCGTTCATTTCATCCCTCAAAAGTTTGATTTAAAGCTTCGTAACGCAGTGACTCAATCCCCGGTCATCGTCCAGGCAATACTTTTAGCTATAGCCGTATTTATCGTGATTCAATTTAAAAGCGCAGGTGTGCAACCCTTTATATATTTCCAATTCTAACAGTTCTGTATAATTTCCTGATACCCGCATCACATACAAAGCAGAATAGCCTCTCTCTAATTTCAGATTATATTGCTAACTTTGTACGCAAATATACAGACAATGAGCAATCTGGTTTTACCTATATATGATAAGAACACGTTGGAGTTTGTCACCGTAGCGAAAGAGTATTCTTCCTATATTGAAACAAGCAAACAACAAGACCTGTCCGGTTTCTTAGATAGAGGCATCAAGCTTTTACCCCTTTTATACTTAAAAGCAACCTTGCTTCCTGATGTTGAGACGATGGATGAATATACGGAAAGGTATATGGATCAGAACACTTACGAACTGGTGCGTGTATCACTTGCTGAGCTTTTAGGAGAAAAGGATGTATACCTGGAAACATTTCATAAAGACATGAAATACAGCGATACGCCTATTGCTGCTTTTATCTCTGAAAATCTGGCTGACATATTTCAAGATATTGCTGACTTTATATTCATCTTCAGACAAGGAAATGAATCAGCGATGATGGAGGCTTTAGCCCTATGTAAAGCGAACTTTGGATATTGGGGACAGCAACTACTGAATGCCCTAAAAGCTATGCATGCTATTGTATATAATGAAGACGACCTGATTGACGAAGACTTGAACGATGAATTTTATTAATACCATTACTAAAGATGCCATTGCCAAACTGCCAACTGAAGAATTTACAGGGCAAATAGTTGTCATTAACAACCCTCTTCAAGTTGAAAGTGCAATAGACTACATAAAGCAGTTTTCGGAAGTAGGCTTTGACACAGAGACCCGTCCTAGTTTTCTAAAAGGGAAGACATACAAAATCTCACTTATACAAATTGCCACAGAAGAGGTTTGTTTCTTATTTCGCTTAAACATACTGGGCATGCCTGCTGTGTTAACCGACTTCTTAAAAGATGAGTCTGTGATGAAAATAGGCTTATCACTGACTGACGACTTTCAAGCTTTACGCAAAAGAGTAGACTTCACTCCTGCCAACTTTGTTGATTTACAGAAACACATCAAACAATATGGCATAGAAGATACCAGCTTGCAAAAAATATACGCCATCCTTTTTGGGAAAAAGATTTCTAAAAAAGCCCGATTGACCAACTGGGATGCCAAACATCTTACAGAGAGCCAAGTCAAATATGCCGCTTTAGACGCTTGGGCATGTTTACGTATTTATAAGTTTCTCAATTTACCTCAATGAATCATACAAACATCTATTTAAAACCTAAAAAGGAAGAGTCATTGTTACGCTTTCATCCTTGGGTATTTTCAGGAGCCATAGCCAAAATAGACGGAGCCGTCCATGAAGGCGATCTGGTTAAAGTCTACTCCTCGTCCAACCGTTTTTTAGGTATCGGTCATTACCAAATAGGAAGTATTGCCGTGCGAATACTTTCATTCCGACAAGAACCTATCGACTCAACCTTTTGGTTTAATCACATTAAGGCTGCTTATGAACTACGTAAACAGCTTAACCTTATCACTCCCGACAACGACACATATAGATTGATACATGGTGAAGGAGACTTTCTGCCCGGACTCATTATAGATATCTATGGAGAGACAGCCGTTGTCCAAGCACATTCTGTTGGTATGCATCTTTCTCGCACTGCTATCACAGAGGCACTCACACAAGTGATAGGTAATCAATTGAAAGCCATCTACTATAAATCAGAAGGCACACTTCCTTTCAAAGCCAACCTAGACAATGAAGACGGCTATCTACTGGGAGGTTCTTTAAGTGATATGCCTATTGCTACTGAAAGAGGACTTCGTTTTCATGTAGACTGGGAGAAAGGACAAAAAACCGGCTTCTTTATTGATCAACGAGAGAACAGAGCTTTACTTGAGTCGTATGCTTCAGGAAGGAATGTCCTAAATATGTTTTCCTATACCGGAGGTTTTTCATTCTATGCCATGCGTGGAGGTGCTAATCTGGTACATTCGGTTGATAGTTCTTCCAAAGCCATCTATATGACGAATCAAAACGTGGCACTTAACTTCCCTAATGATTCCCGCCATGAAGCATTTGCGGTAGATGCTTTTCGCTTCTTAGATGATATGGAGTCTATGTACGACTTGATTATTTTAGATCCACCGGCTTTTGCTAAACATAGAAATGTCTTACGCAATGCCCTGCAAGGATACCGTAAACTGAATGCTATTGCTTTTGAGAAAATCAAACCGGGTGGCATCATCTTTACTTTCTCCTGCTCGCAAGTAGTCACAAAAGACAACTTCCGTCTGGCCGTATTTAGTGCTGCCGCACAGTCTAAACGAAAAGTACGCATACTTCACCAACTGACACAACCAGCCGACCACCCGGTCAACATTTATCACCCGGAAGGGGAGTATCTGAAAGGTTTGGTTCTGCAGGTTGAATAAAACAAAATCAGCCTGTTGGCATTTACTTTTTTTTAGCAGACTTAGACAAAAATATATAGAGAAATTTTTCTTTATATAGTAATAGGTTGTATTTTTGTATAGCCTAATAGAGAGAAAGCCAAAGATTTTCCTATAATAAAATATTTAAAAAATTAGTATTATGTCAAAAGTAACAGTTGTAGGTGCAGGTAACGTAGGAGCAACCTGCGCCAATGTACTTGCGTTTAAAGAAGTAGCTGACGAAGTAGTGATGCTGGATGTTAAAGAAGGTGTTGCAGAAGGTAAAGCAATGGATATTATGCAAACTGCTCAGCTACTTGGTTTCGATACCGTAGTAACAGGATGCACCAATGATTATGCTCAAACAGCCAACTCTGATGTGGTAGTTATTACATCAGGAGTTCCCCGCAAACCGGGTATGACACGCGAAGAGCTGATTGGCGTAAATGCCGGCATTGTAAAAAGTGTAGCTGAAAATGTATTGAAACATTCACCTAATGCTATTATCGTTTGTATTTCAAACCCCATGGACACCATGACTTACCTTGCTATGAAGTCTTTAGGTCTTCCTAAGAACAGAATCATCGGTATGGGTGGTGCATTAGATAGCTCACGCTTCAAATACAACTTAACCAATGCATTAGGAGCTAATGCTAACGATGTAGAAGGACTTGTTATTGGCGGCCATGGTGATACAACGATGATTCCACTGGTAAGTCTGGCTACTTACAAAGGAATTCCCGTAACTCAATTACTCAGTGCTGAAAAGCTGGAAGAAGTATCTAAAGCTACGATGGTAGGCGGTGCAACATTGACCGGTCTTTTAGGTACATCTGCTTGGTATGCTCCGGGTGCTGCAGGCTCACTCGTTGTTGAGTCAATCCTTCACAACCAATGCAAACTAATCACAAGCTGTGTATACTTAGAAGGTGAATACGGACAATCAGACATCTGCATCGGCGTTCCTGCTATCTTAGGACGTAATGGAGTTGAAAAAATTGTTGAGCTGGAGTTAACCGCTGAAGAAAAAGAACTATTTGCCAAGAGTGCAGATGCGGTTCGTAAAACGAATAATGTATTGAAAGAAATCAATATTCTTTAATCTGCCGAATGCTTAGAAAGCATTCATACATAATCATAAAACGGTTGCCAACTGACGTTAGCAACCGTTTTTTCATTCTATCTCTCAAGTCTATTTCTTTTTCAGATGGATATTTACAATCACAGAATGCACATTCGCATCGCCAATCTTGGGGTCGCCTGACTTTTTAATAATATCCACCATCTCTTTAGCATCAAAACTTTTCGTCTGATCCATCGGCACGTCTATAACATCCATCTTAGCTAAATCTCCATGAATCGGGATTCGCACATCGCCCTGCAAATATTTCTTCACCAATCCTTTATTTACGTTCAAGACTATATCTTCACCATCTATACGATATGTCCCACTGGCCAAAGTAAGCACCAGCGACATTTTCATCGTGCCATCCGGCTTAAAAATCAAGGTAGCCAATCGTAATAAGTTTGCTAAACTATGCCCCGAAATATGGTTTACAATAGCCTCCGTTGCCGGAATATAATCCGTATCTACCACCGGCTTAAGACTACCTGATCCCCACTTTGAACCGGCAAGCAAAAGTGTTTTATCCTTCACGGCAACACGGATATGCTGCTGCACACCCAAAACATCTTCAATGATTACCGTAGTATGCCCAATTGACAAACCTACGATAAGCACTTTATCTCCTTCTATACTAGCCTTTGCTACCGTTGCGTCATAATTTTTAACTTTATAGCTGCCGTTCCCTGAAATGATGCGGACATATTCCGTATCATTTACATACATCAAAACAGAATCTCTCTCCACAGCTAATTCACTTAGCTCAGCACTCGAAGCATGTATATATAAATCGTCACACTCATCATTGCTACATCCATAAGAAGCAACAATCGATGCAAGTCCCTGTAACAGAAAGAGTGACCAATTTCTCAGTAAAAGTAATTT
>CAZSWS010000018.1:0-38323 GCA_964610765.1 uncultured Parabacteroides sp. | reverse complement strand
GCTTTCTTAACAAAGATGTGTATTTTTTACGTAAAATAAAAGCATTGATTATATGCTTGATAACATAGTTACAAAACACGTACTCAAGCCATAGTTTTACAATATGTAGACATAAACTTCTACAAGCAAAAGGCAGGCATACCTAGCCGGTAAGGCAGAACGTAAAATTCACACATGCTAAAGTTCTTCCGGAAATGTAAACCCACACAGAAGTTATGAATGAAAAGTGTAAACCTGGACAGTATCACAATGATGAAAAGGACAAGATGAACAGTATGAGTACAACCAGTCGTGTAAACCCATCTAGAAGAAAGGCATTACCCCTACCCATTAAACACCAGATATAGAGGGTTTAAAGAAAAAGCCTAGGGGGCTTTATGAAAAAGACAATAGACTTCTAAGCTTTTGACAGCCGTTAAGAGCGCTTTTAACCCTTGTCAAAAGCTCTTCTTACAACCGTCAAAAGAGCTTTCAACAAGGGTTAAAAGATTAAATGTATTAAGCGTTTTATTTATTTGTATACGTTGAATTTACAAAAAGGGTATGCTATGAATACCTATTGACCAAGGAGGCTACTTTTTGCGAGTCGGTTTGAGTAGTTTCAAATTCAGAAGTCACCGTTGTACTCCCCATAGGCACTCGTGATAGTCGAAATTCCATTCCACTTTCAATCACTGAACGTGCAGACGAATGAAACTCTTTCGCTCCGGTTTCCTGCTCGATTTGTGCTATATTATACTCACGCACACCTGATCCGGGCATGATAATGATACGCCCATCTGCTCGTTTCACCAGTTCGGCAAGCAAAGGAATACCAGCAACGGCATCGGGTTGCTGTCCGGAGGTCAGAATACGGTCGCAGCCTGCTTCAATCAGTTGTTCCAATGCTTTAAAAGGATCACGACACACATCGAAAGCACGATGAAAAGTAACAGACAACGGTTTTGCTGCTTTCATCAGTCGTTTCAACAAAGTCATATCAATCTCTCCATCAGGCTTCAGACAGCCAAAGACTACCCCGTGCACTCCTAATTCTTTAGCCATTTCGATGTCGTACAGCATGGATTGAACTTCTTCGGGAGTATACAAAAAATCACCTCCGCGTGGACGAATGATGATATTTATATCAATAAGGTCTGTGATTTCTATCGCTGTCCGTACTTCACCATAGCTTGGTGTTGTTCCCCCTTCAGGTATTCCGGCACAGAGTTCAACTCGCGCTGCTCCTCCTTTTTCTGCTTCTAAACAGCTCATGGCTGAGTTAGCGCATATTTCAATTATTCGTTTACTCATGTTTATTGTTATTTCTGACGCAAAGATAACGCTTCCTTAAAACAACTTCACAGCATTTATTTATTTTTACCTAATCCTACCACCCAATCCATACACGCATGCTCTTTCTTTCATTGCTTTTTCATACATTTGTCCTCTAGTAATTTAGAATAGAATATGAAGAGTGGCGTAAGAAAAATACTACTGAATGGATTGGGCGTACTATTTATGCTCACGATTATCATCTCGTGCGCTAATATTGGCAACCCAAACGGAGGTCCTTATGATGAAGAACCGCCTCGTTTTATCGGTAGCACACCACCTCCAAACCAGACTCAATATCATGGGAAAAAAGTTGAAATATTCTTCGACGAGTTAATCCAACTAGACAATCCTACTGAAAATGTGATTATCACACCTCCTCAAAAAGAGTTACCTATTGTTCGATCGCAAGGGCGAAAGGTGGTGGTAGAACTGCTTGACACACTCAAACCGGACATGACGTATACCATTGACTTTGGAAGCTCGATTGCTGACAACAATGAAAAGAATGCTTTTGAGAACTTCTCTTTTGCGTTTTCTACCGGCGAAGTAATTGACTCTCTTGAAGTTTCCGGCTATGTACTGGATGCGCTTTCGCTAGAACCGCTAAAGGGAATCACAGTAGGTCTGCATGAAAATCTGGCTGATTCAGCTTTTCAGACACTGCCTTTCCTGCGCACCTCCAGAACTAACGAACGTGGAAAATTCATCATCCGAAATATCAAGGAGGGTTCTTATCGCCTTTTTGCAATCAACGACCTGAACCGAGATTACAGATTCGACCAACCGGGTGAGGCTATTGCTTTTAATGATTCTATCATTACTCCTACTTTCGAGTTCACCACCCGACAAGATACGGTATGGAAAGATACACTTACGATTGACACGATTCTAACCGTACCCTACACTCGCTTTATGCCGGACGATCTAACTTTACGTTTGTTTAAAGAAAGTTTTACGCGCCAATATATGCTACGCCCAATACGTGAAAACCAACATAGTTTCCAGCTGAGTTTCAATGCGCCTCTTGAAGAACTTCCAGAGCCTATACCGCTTAATTTTGAACCGATGGATAGCATTTGGTATGTAGTTGAACGACCGGCTAAAGACAGCACCTTCGTTTTTTGGATAACCGACTCATTGATTTGGCAACAAGATACTTTACAGTTTACAGTAGACTATCAAGCTACGGACTCACTCAACATGTTTTATCCTCGGACAGATACGATTAATGCTGTCTACAGAAAACCTCCGGAGGCTAAAAAGAAGAAGAAGAACGAACCTGACCCAATCAATTTCCTCGGGATTAACAGCAACGCATCTTCCTCTATGGACGTATATGACACCATAAAAGTCACCCTGCAAGAACCTTCCTTCAACATCACAAAAGAGCTATTTACGTTGGAGCAAAAAGCAGATACTCTGTGGAATCCTGTTGAGTTTACACTCATGGCCGATACACTCAACCCGATGATGTATTACCTGCACAAACCCCTAAGATATGGTGAGGAATATAGACTCAGCATCGACTCAGCAGCCATATACAGTGTCTATGGTCATTGGAATAATGCTGTTCAAGAAAACATCAAAATTAAAAACCGTGATCAATACGGCTTCTTATTTATTGAAACAATAGGCTGTGAAACAAAAGCCTACGTCGAATTGTTAAATAAAAGCGGAGTACCCATACGAAGGGCAGATGTAAAAGACGGCGGTGCTTTATTTAACAATCTGAATCCTGACAAGTATTACGCACGTATTATTATAGATAGGAATGAAAATGGTAAATGGGATACCGGTATATATATATCCGGCATACAACCGGAAGAGGTATTTTACTGTCCGGTAGCATTTGAGGTTACGATGAACTGGGAGTCTGAAGAAAGATGGAATATTCGCGAGCTTCCTTTGTTCAGACAAAAACCTTTGGACATTACCAGAAACAAACCTAAAGAAATTACTAAACAAAAAAGAGATTATAAAAATGAAGGAAGAAATACGTCATCATCAAGTAACCCGTTTGGTAGCAACCTCAGGTTTTAAGCGACTACTTCTGCTTACATTGCTTTTCTCCATATACGGAGGAATAACCTCTGCACAGTGTTTAATGGGTCCGGTCACAATCAACCCGGGAGAAAAAATAAATTACAACATTCACTTTAAGTGGGGGTTACTAAACCCTAAAGCCGGAAATGTGCAGATTTCTTACGAAAAGACAAGGCACGAATATAAAGATGCCTATTTGTTTAAAATGATTTTTAAAACAGCCGGAGTTGCTGAAAAAGTATATAAAACACGGGATACGCTGACTAATATTTATTCGGCAGACCATATATTACTGAAAGCAGCGAAGTACACGAACGAAAAAGACAGATACAATATAGACGAGACAACTTTCAGCTATCGGGACAATAAAACATATGCCCGAATGCATCGATACAACCTGGAGCGTACAAAAGTAGACACAACTTATGTAGCCGAAGGATGTGTGCTGGATATGCTTTCAAGCGTCTTTTTTATTCGCAACCTGGATTGGGACAAACTACAACTGAACGATTCTTTTGCAGCCTCAGTCGTATCGGGCAGAAGTATGGTTAAGACCATTATTCGCTATAAAGGACAACGCATCCTGAACATTAGCGAAACCATAAAATACAATACGCACTATTTTAGTATTGATGTAGATGATGATGCCATTGAATCAAACAGCACGGAAGTGTGGATTAGTGACGACCGTAATCATATCCCCCTGAAGATAAAGACAAAACTTTCCATTGGGGCCGCCGAGGTTAGCTATCATTCATCGAAAGGATTGCTACACCCTCTCACAAGCATCATTGACTTAAAAAAAAAGAGATGATGGAACAGAGGTGGCTCACTTACTGTTATTAGCCGCCGGAGGGAAAGGCAAATCGACATCTTTCCGATAACCCACTGAAGTAAACGTAGCGACTAAATCTCCGGCTTCATTTGTCAACCGCACCTCGCAGCCGGCCAAGCGACGATGATCGTATGTTTCGCGAGCTTCCGCATAGATATATCCGGACGATTCTGAACGAAAGAAATGAACAGTAGCAGAAACGGACAAGGTGAGTTTAGCATGACTATTGACAGCCACAGCAAAAGCGAAATCAGCCAAAGTAAATAGCGCCCCACCTTGACACACTCTTCCTCCATTCAAATGATTGGGTGTAATCAGCATACGTGCCTTTGCATAGCCACTGCCGGACTCGACAAGCTCAACTCCGGCTTTAACTGCAAACACATCACCAAGAAAAAAGGACGCTATATCCATCTGATTATTTATTGTACTTCCACTCTGCGCCCCCTTTTGTGTCTTTGATTTCAAAGCCAAAAGCAGTCAGCTCGTCACGAATTCTATCTGAAGTAGCCCAGTCTTTATTCTCCTTAGACTGTTGACGAATTTCAAGCAGCAAGTCTAATGCTTTGTAAAAGGCATCCAGCGCTTCGTTATCTGAAGCGTCCAGTTCACTCTTCACACCCAGTACATCTTCCATATACACCTTAAATATAGACTTAAGCTCTTCTAAATCTTCAGCAGTAATACTTCCTTTTCCATCTTTGATAGAATTTATCTCACGACATGCATCAAACAAATGCGAAATCAGAATAGGCGTATTCAAGTCGTCATTCATCGCTTCGGCACACTTCACACGCAGTTCTTTTACATCAATGGTTGAAGTGGCGGAAGTAGTCAGTTTTTCTAAACCGGTATATGCTTCTTGCAAGCGACTCAAACCTTTGCCGGAAGCTTCAAGGGCTTCATTACTAAAATCAACTGTACTACGGTAGTGTGCTTGCAGGATAAAGAAACGAATTGTCATAGGCGAATAAGCACGTAGTAATAGCGGATGGTTACCGGTGAAAAACTCTTCCAGCATAATGGAATTACCTAGGGATTTACCCATTTTCTGACCATTCACCGTTATCATGTTATTGTGCATCCAATAGCGTACCATCTCTTCACCTTGTGAAGCAACAGCCTGCGCTATTTCACACTCATGATGAGGGAAAAGCAAATCCATTCCTCCACCATGTATATCAAAATGGCTGCCTAAATACTTCTTCCCCATAGCCGTACATTCACAATGCCAGCCGGGAAATCCGTCGCTCCAGGGAGAAGGCCAGCGCATAATGTGTTCCGGTTGTGCTTTTTTCCATAGGGCAAAATCTACAGGGTTACGTTTTTCCGCTTGTCCATCCAGCTCACGGGTTGTGTTGAGCATGTCCTCTACATTCCTGCCGGACAAAATACCATATTGATGCTTCTCATTGTATTTTGCAACATCAAAGTAGACTGACCCATTACTCTCGTAAGCATAGCCTACTTCAAGAATCCTTTTAACCAGTTCAATCTGTTCAATGATGTGTCCGGAAGCCAAAGGCTCGATACTTGGTCGCAACACATTCAACAAGTCCATGGCCTTATGGTAGCGATTCTCATAATATTGAGCAACCTCCATAGGTTCTAGTTGCTGCAAACGTGCATGTTTGGCTATTTTATCTTCACCCTCATCAGCATCATGTTCCAAGTGTCCAACGTCTGTTATATTGCGAACATACCTTACTTTATATCCTAAGTGCTTTAAATAACGAAAAAGGATATCAAACGTAATGGCTGAACGAGCATGCCCTAAATGCGGATCGCCATAAACGGTTGGACCACACACATACATTCCTACAAATGGTTCGTGCATGGGAATAAAGACTTCTTTCTTACGTGATAAACTGTTATAAACTGATAAAGGATGTTCCATAATTGATTCGTTTTCAGAAGCACAAATATATGAAATAATTACAACTTCATGGACTCAGACAAAGCTGTTTCTCAATATCCTAAACTCACCTACATGCATCCTATCAACCGATACATATATTAATGTATAGACAACAACTCAACTATCCAAAAGCACCCACAGGACACAAACTATCTAATCAAAGCCAATTACAGCAGCCTTAACCATAAATATTATCTATAAATCAATCAACTTCTCGCTATGCACCAAGGCACCCTTCCGAAACATGTTATACAACATATAATAAACACAACAGAATGATTGACAATTAATTGCGATGCGTTTTTGCTTAAAAACCCGAACTAAGAATCTTTATTTTTTGTTAACAGAATTGGTTGTTTACAATTTAATTGTGATTTTTGGACGTGCTAAAAGATAATATGAAGTGTTTTCTATTAAATATTTAGCCCATACAGCCATTAATCAGTGTTTTCAAATGACAAAGCTTAACAAAGTAATTGCACTTACTATAGCCGCTATTTTATTGTGTTCTTTTACAGGAACTACCTATAGCCAGCAAAATAAGACAGTCAAGTCGACTCCTCAAAAAGACACCCCCCTAAGCTCCCCTAAGCTGGAAAAACAAATAGCTGATTTAATAGCTGACCGTGTAGATATAACCAAAAAAACCCCAACATTTAAGACTGCCATAGAAGCCAAGGAATTCAAAGAAATGGTAAGCATGGAATCATTGATGTATCCGGCAGATGAACTATACGGATCACACTGGGAGAATAAGAATGTAAACCCTTTTGCTAACAAAAAGATTGAATATCCGGACAGCTGCTCTATTGACTGCTCCAGTTTCTATTTCCCTATAGATAATGAAGAAGTCAAGATAACAGATGTATATGGCTATCGCCCACGTCGTCGGAGAATGCACCGTGGAATTGACTTAAAAGTCCAAACCGGAGACACTATTCGCGCTGCGTTTGATGGCAAAATAAGAATCAGAAGCTATGAAAGAAGGGGATATGGATATTACTTAGTATTGAGACATCCCAACGGACTAGAAACCGTATATGGTCACTTGTCTAAATTCCTCACAGAAGAAAACGACATTGTACGTGCCGGAGATCCTATTGGCTTAGGTGGAAATACGGGACGCTCAACAGGTTCGCACTTACATTTCGAAATGCGCTTCCTCGGTTTAGCGATAAACCCCAGTGAAGTAGTTGACTTTGTAAACAGAGTGCCCATTCAAGACGCTTATATGTTCAAGAACCTCAAAGTGAATGGAAAGAAGAGCAATATTTATACGGCTAACGATGGCAAACTAGCCTATCACAGAGTACGTTCAGGTGACACCTTAGGAGCCATAGCACGCAGATATGGAACAAGCGTTTCTGCTTTATGTAATCTGAATGGCATCAAATCGACAACTACGCTACGTATAGGTCAGTCGCTTCGCGTAGGTACTGTTTCGAAAGAACAAACCGTTGCTACTACTACTACTACTACTACCAAAGAAAAGAAAGAAACAACCAAAGCAACTACAACGGCTTCCACTACAACTAAAACAGTAGAAGCTCCTACCGCAAGTACTGTTTTTCATGAAATCAAAAGCGGAGACACACTAGATGCTGTTTCTAAAAGATACGGTGTTAGCATTGAGAAACTTTGTGAACTAAACAATGTCACCGTTAAAACAAAATTGCAAATAGGAAAGAAACTACGTTGCTCATAATAAAGACATACTACATATAACTTAAAAAGGTTATCTATTCACGGATAACCTTTTTTATTGCCAATACCCTAAATACTCGTTAAAAAAGCTATATTTGTATGCTGTGTTAAAAGACAGCATATATACTAAAAACAACTTATACTTTCTACACATGAGACTAAGAAATACGCTTCTAGTATACGCAAATAAATCACTTTTCAGCTTCCTCTTTCTTTTCTGGGTTTCGTTTGCTTACAGTCAAATAAGTGAAGGTGGAACACCTCCCAGTTTTTTATACGATGACCACTTAAAAAGCACAGCAGAACCCCTAAATATTCCGATTAACTTCAGCGTAAGAGACTTGAAGCAAATGGATGAATGGCGTTATAAAAATGCTTTGGCTCCTCTCAAAATTGCTGAAAACATCCCTGTCTCACTGTCGTTAATGAAAGATGGAAACACCAAAGAGCTACCCGGAGGAGAGAAAATCACCACCTTATACATCAAAGCATCGGGTGCATTAGCCTTAGTATCTTGTTACAGTCATTTTTACATTCCGGAAGGTGGCAAACTATTTTTATACAACGCTGAGAAAACCCATCTGATTGGCGCATTCACAGAAAAGACTAACCCTACAGGAGATATTTATTCGACCGAGTTTATTGCCGGAGATGAGTTCGTCATTGAATATGTACATCCACAGAACCACACAGAAGATCCTCGTATTGAGATTTCAGA
The DNA here is from genome assembly GCA_964610765.1 of uncultured Parabacteroides sp. Lineage (GTDB taxonomy): Bacteria > Bacteroidota > Bacteroidia > Bacteroidales > Tannerellaceae > CAZSWS01. Next base: position 29,788 of record CAZSWS010000018.1, on the reverse strand, counting down.
TATTGGGTACGGATACAACCACATGAGAGTCAAATCAACCGGCGTAGGTACATCCGGAAAATGCAATGTTGACATCAACTGTACAGAAGGAAATAACTGGCAATCAGAAAAAAAGAGCGTCGTTCAAATCAATCAAAAGATTGGAAGAAGCTGGTATATATGTACCGGATCGTTAGTTAACAATACGGCAGAAGACTATACCCCCTACATCCTAACAGCCTATCACTGTTCAACCGGAGGTGGGCAGTCTACCTCTGATTCAGACTATAAACTCTGGCAATTCACCTTCAACCTGGAAGCCACAGAATGTAAAGGACGAGTCTCAGCCATAAGCCGCTCATTAGTTGGCTGTATCAAAGTTGCAGAATCTCCCTTAAATGGCGGTTCTGACGGATTATTACTCAGGCTAGACGATGAAGTTCCTAACGACTATAATCCTTATTATAATGGTTGGGACAGAACTAACAATGCCCCTCAAAGAGGTGTTTCTATTCACCACCCTAGTGCCGACTTTAAAAAAATATCCACATTTACTGAAACAGCTACCCATGAAACCTATCGAGACAGTCAGTCTACAGGCAAGAAAGAAGCATTCTGGAATGTGTATTTCGTAGCCACAGAGAATGGGCATGGCATCACAGAAGGCGGCTCATCCGGCTCTCCTTTATATAACGAGAGTCAATTAGTGACGGGTACATTAACCGGCGGAACTTCTAGCTGCACTATTTTGGATGGAGAAAACCTATACGGCAAACTACATGCTCACTGGGACGTAATGGGCAGTTTTTTAGACCCCGTAGGCGATGGAACTGCCTCCACACTGAAAGGACTAAATAAAGGGGGCGACTATCCTTCTCCTCAAAGCCTGTCTGCAACTATTGAAGATGGCTTTATCCAAATCAAATGGAATAAACCAAATAAAGGAAATCCTAAATCATATATCCTTTTAATCAATAATGAACCGATTGAGACCACAGCACTTTCTTATGCTTATAAAGCGACACAAGAAGGCAACTATTCCATAGGAGTCAAAGCAGTATACGAAAAGGGTGAATCTTATGTAGAATGGATATCTATATTTTATGCTGAACTACTTGCCCCACAAAACCTTCAGGCAGAACTAACAGACAATAATGTCCATCTAACCTGGGATGCTCCTCTTTATGAACAAATGATTCATTGGGGAAGCATGAAGTATAAAACAAGCATAGGCTTTCTAGACAAAAAAACAATGTACTTCGGACAAAAATGGTCTGAATCTGACATCACACCTATCGTAGGTAATCAAATTCAAGCCGTTGTAATAACAGGACATAAAGGATTCAACTATCAAATCATTATAAAACAAGGAAAAAAAGTATATACACAAGATGTGGAAACGATGAGTAAAGACGAGTTCAAAACCATTAAACTTGACACTCCTTTTAGTATTTCCAAAAACGAAGAGTTGCTAATCTCTATTAAAACGTCTAATACTGCCGGAACAGAAGTATTTTACGCCATCAGCGAAGGAAAAGCGGAGAGTGGCAAAGGCAACCTTCTTTCAGAAGATGGAGAAACCTGGTATAAACTAGATGCAGATCAAAACAACAATAACTTTTTGATAGCAGGAATTATTTCTTCTGCGATAGAAAAGAAAGAAAAGACACTTTCAAGTGAACAAGCTACTGCGGCACTTGCTAATACTGCCACAACGCTGAAAAGCACAAAGACTACGTATGCTAAAGAAATAGCTGCTTTAAGAGCAAAAGCAGATGAATTACCCAGCAACAGTCTACCCTCTGCTTTTCCTGAAATTATTCATTATAAGATATTGCGTAATAACATAGAGCTGGGAAAAGTAGATTTTTCAAACTTATCCTATACTGACAAACTACCGGTAAGTGGAACGTATGATTATTATGTTAGTATTTTATATCCACACATGGAAAGCAAGCCGGCTGTAATCAAAAATATTACAGTCAACACAAGCAGTCTAAAGCCGAGCATTCATCCACTGGTGTTTACTGATTACATAACTATTCAAAACAACGAACTGACTAAACGAATAGACATATATAGTGCTGATGGACGTTTATTGCAAACAGTAGACGGACCGGGTAATCAGTTATCTACATCTGAACTGCCTACCGGTGTCTACTTTTTCAGACTATACACCCACGATAAGAAACGCATTACCATAAAAGGGCTGAAACGTTAAGTGCTAAACAGACAACTATCCACATGGAATATGTTATTTACTCATCGTCAATTTCTATCAACACAATTCCCATCTGTGGACTTATTAAAATAAAGTCACTATTTTTGTTTGGTGATAATTATAAAGGAGGATAAACCAATGTTTGACATTACAAAAGGATATATCAACGAGCCTACCCCATCCGGCGATGCTCTTAAAAATGCTATCAACCAATTAAAGAAGGAAAAGAACGCCGTCATCATGGCTCACTACTATCAACCGGGAGATATCCAGGACATAGCAGACTTTGTGGGTGATAGTCTGGCTTTGGCTCAAAGGGCTGCAAAGACTGAAGCAGACATCATTGTTTTGAGTGGTGTTCACTTCATGGGAGAAACAGCTAAAATACTATCACCGGACAAGAAAGTCTTAGTACCGGATTTAAATGCCGGTTGCTCATTGGCTGATAGTTGTCCGGCCGATCAGTTTGCAGAGTTTTTACAAGACCATCCGGATCATACCGTTATCTCTTATGTCAACACGACGGCTGCTGTCAAATCATATACCGACATTGTCGTTACTTCAACCAATGCTAAAGCGATTGTTGACAGCCTTCCGGCTGATGAAAAAATAGTTTTTGGTCCTGATCGAAATCTAGGCAACTATATCAATAGCATCACCGGTCGCAACATGGTACTCTGGGATGGCGCCTGCCATGTGCATGAAGAGTTTTCTCTAGAGAAAATCTTGGAACTAAAAAAGAAATTCCCTGAAGCAGACGTGATAGCTCACCCTGAATGCAAAAAAGTCATCTTACACATAGCCGATTTCATAGGCTCTACGGCAGCACTCATCAAACACACAGCTAGTTCTGAGAAGAAACAGTTTATTGTAGTAACAGAGAGTGGCGTAATTCATGAAATGCGCAAGCGAAGTCCTGAGAAAAATTTTATCCCGGCACCACCTAACGATAGCACCTGCGCATGCAACGAGTGCAACTTCATGCGTCTTAACACGTTGAGCAAACTATATAACTGTCTGAAATATGAGCAACCGGAGATATTGGTTGACGAAGAGATTCGTATCAAGGCAGTTCAGCCCATCAAACGCATGTTAGAAATATCAGAGAAGCTCGGTCTGTAAGCGGAAGGAATCACGTAATATCAGTAAGCTTTCAGGTCCCATATTAAACAAAAGATCTACAATACTTAAGTTGGGTAGAAAGCCATACTTATCTTGAAACACTTGATAGTAGGGCTGTTGCACAAAGGCATCATCTTTTGGCACATGCTTAGGGCGAATACGTTCACGGTAATCACCGGATTCGTATTCAGCCAAATACGTTGTCGAATATTTCACAGAGACAGCAAGTGGAATTAAGCTACACACCAACTCACGCAAAGCCTCATTCAGGTCAAACAAAAACCTATATTTTCGCTCGTAAAAGGGCTGAAAGTCGTCTGCATAGTATTCAAAGAAGGGACTCATATTATAGGCTGAAACCAATGCATGCCAATGCCGGTGTCTCCAGTTTCCATGTTCTGAAACACGAATATCCTTCGTCAAACATTTAAGGGTGTCCGGCTTTTCAATAGGAATAGACAAGGCTTGCATTCCATTAGCTGAAGCGATATGACAGCGATTCCGATACGTTTGTTTCAAGTAGTTCTCTTCTGCCTCAATACACACATCCTCATACGCATAAAGTTTCGTATAATATTGCACCGGAGCTAAATAGGCTGTAGATAGAATCACGTTCCCCATCTAATTCACTCTTTTAAACCGATGTGCTTTATCAGCACTATACCAACAGAAAAATACCCTCCCTAATAGTTGTTTCTCCGAAACTATCCCAACATGACGCGAGTCAACACTTTCTTCACTATTATCCGACAAAAACCAATAATAGTCTTGTTCAAAGCGATAATGAATCAATTCTTTCCCTTTCAAATACAGTTTCCCATCTTCAAAACGAGCTTTCCCCTGCGTTTCGACAAGGATAGCTTCTTTATAAAAAAAAGACGAAATAGAATCTATTACATACGTTTTTCCTTTTTGAGGAACAACGACCTGATAAGTTAATTGGGTGGTATCTGACAGGGAAAGCAACGTGTCAGCAGCCATCATACAACTCAATGTACAATATTCAGCATGCGTAAGAGAAAGAAGCGAATCATTCTTTTTATTTGCTCTATAAGGAATCTTCAGTTCATCCATCGCCTTTTTAAGGACAGCACGCTCTTTTACAGGGTAAGTATACGTACGCATACGTTGAGAAGAAGGAAGCACCATCCGGTTATTCAAATAATGCGACTCATCCTCTACCCGAAAAGTATCACCGGGAAGCGCCACACAACGACTTAAAAAAATTGGTGCGGATAGCAAATCTTTATATAAAGGACTTTTAAAAAGCATTACATCCCCAACAGACGGGGCATCAAGCATCCAACGTTTAAATACCAGCACAAAGTCTCCTTTGCTCAAGGTGTTTTCCATTGAATGGGTGTACAAACGATGGGAACTGACACAAAAGACGCGCACCATCATTACTAAAGCTACTACAGAAATGATGGCAATACAAAGCTTAACTCGTTTGTGTTGCACGTCTCCCATAGGCATTTTTAATCTGCTGAAGCCTTTCTGAACATCCGGTTCCAACGAATACGTCCGTCAAACCAGTCACGGTCTTTATCTAGTGATAGCCATATCAATAGAGGCTTACCTATCACATGATCTTCCGGAACAAATCCCCAACTTCTACTATCAGCACTTTTATGACGATTGTCACCCATCATCCAGTAATAATCATATTTAAAAGTAAAGGTCGTCTCCGGTTTGCCATTGATATATACTTGACCATCTTTTACTTCTAGTGTATTTCCTTCATAGTTCCGGATACATCTATTATAAAGAGCCAAATTCCATTCATTCAGCTCAATAGTTGCTCCTTTTTTAGGTATCCAAATTGGTCCATAATTATCTCGATTCCATCCGGTTTGAGAACCTAAAGGATAATAAGACGGGCGATAAATATCCGGTTGAACGCGTACATTCTTAACGACAGATATTTTTTTAGCAATTTCAACCGATTTTTGTGTCAAAGGCATCAGGTACACATTGTTAAACTGTCCGGACTCGTTGGGCGTAAAGCCTACATAAGATAGGACATCCGCATTCATTTCTATTTCTCGGTCTTCTTTACTAACTCCTAACAAACGAAACTGGTCTTCAGACAACATAGAAGAAGTCTCTACGTAATAATTAAGCTGCATATGCTCCGGGTTTTTCTGCAACTCGCCATTAATATACAATTGGTTGTCGACCAACTGCAACGAGTCGCCAGGCATACCCACACAGCGTTTTACATAATTCTCTCGCTTATCAACCGGACGATACAAGATGTCTCCATACGTTGCTTTATCAAGCAAAATGCGCTCCCGACCATACATATCAATCAATGAATAATAGTCCGGATTTTGCACTTTTAATGCTATGGTATCACCTGCCGGAAAATTAAACACAACTATTTCATTTCGTTTTACCTCTCCCGTCCCTTTCACACGCTTATAATCCCACTGCGGCCAGTCTAAATACGATTTAGTATTTAAGATTGGAAACGTATTTTGCACAAGAGGGAAAGACAAGGGAGTATTAGGCACGCGCGGTCCATAGCTCAATTTGCTCACAAAAAGATAATCACCCACTAAAAGCGTCTTTTCTAACGATGAAGTAGGTATTTGGTAGTTTTGAAATACAAACAGATTAATAAAATAGACAGCCACCAAGGCAAAAACAATATCATCAACCCATCCTAAAAGACTACGCAGTTTCGGATTCTTTACGTTTTTCCAAGCTCCCCATGGAATAAACTTCGTCAGATAAACATCTACAAAGAAAAGCAAGCCAAACAGTAGCCAGCCATTTTGCATCCACAGACAAAACAGTATGTACAGAACTGCCCAAATTGAAAATAAGATCCACTGTCTTTTACCTATTTCAAATTTCTTCATCTTGAACCTATATTATATTTCCAATTTCAATAAATCTTTCATCCCTAAAAAGCCTTTTTTCCCGGCAGCAAACTCCGCTGCAATCACCGCTCCTAAAGCAAAACCTTCTCTGCTTTTTGCATCGTGCTTAATCACAATTTCATCTACGGGCGAATCATACCGAACTGTATGTATCCCGGGCACTTCACCTTCTCGTATCGAAGTAATGGGCAACTGATCTTCTTTGGTTTGTTTGTCAATCATCGACCAGCTTTTTAAGCGATCTATCTCGTCAATAACACCTTCTGCCAGTGTAATAGCTGTTCCACTCGGCGCATCCAGTTTATGAATATGATGGGTTTCAGTAATGTCTACTTTATAATCTTCCAGCGTATTCATCAGCTTTGCCAGGTATTTATTGACCGCAAAGAAAATATTCACACCAATACTGAAGTTTGAGGCATAAAAGAACGTCTTTCCGTATTTGCTACAGATTTCTTTTACCTCATTCATTTTCATCAACCAGCCGGTAGTACCTGAAACAACCGGCACATCCGCCTTAAAGCATCTCAGATAATTGTCGAATGCCGTCTCGGGAGTAGTAAACTCAATAGCCACATCGGCCGAAGCAAATGCTTCCGACTCGAATACGTCCTTATTATGTACATCAATCCTTGCAACAATCGTGTGTCCACGTTTCAGTGCTATCTGTTCAATGGTCTTACCCATTTTACCGTAACCTATTAATGCGATCTTCATCTTTTCTTGTTTTTCCAGTTAGAGAGCAGAAATAACAGATTCTTTGGTGACAATGCATAAAAGCCTCACCTAAGTCAACTGTTTTTATAGAAATTTATTCTTTAAAATATGGACAAATATAAAGATTTTCAATTAGATTTGAGAAGGATTAATCTATAATACATATAGATGGAAGAAATATTACATTATGTTTGGAAATATAAATTATATCCAACATCTAATTTAACGACGACAGAAGGAATCCCTATCCATGTAATTGATCCCGGAATTCACAATATGAATAGTGGACCTGATTTTTTCAATGCAAAGATTCGCATCTCCGGTACTGTATGGGCAGGGTGTATAGAAATTCACACCAAAGCATCTGATTGGTACAGGCATAAACACGATGAAGACCCGGCATACGACTCCGTCATCTTGCACGTTGTGCAAGAGAGTGACCAACTCATCTGTCGATCTAACGGCGAACTATTGCCACAAGCCATTATGCAATTTCCGGAACGCATCCAAAAGAATGCTACCTGGCTCTTATCCAGAGAACAAACCTATCCGTGCCTTTCCAGCTTAAACCAGATTGAACATATTCATCTGTCGGCCTGGATGGATGCACTACTGACCGAGCGGCTGCATACAAAAACTCAACGCATATTTCACATCTTGGATGAAGCGCAACAAGATTGGAATACGGCTTTTTACATCACTTTAGCACGCAATTTCGGTTTTGGCATCAACAGCGAACCCTTCGAACAGTTAGCGCGCAGCCTCCCCTTAGCCATTATTCGCAAGCATCGGGATAACGTTGTTCAAACTGAAGCCTTGTTTTTCGGGCAAGCCGGATTTCTGGACGAAACAGACATCACCGACGACTATTATAAGCGGTTGCAACAGGAATACCTCTTTCTTCAAAAGAAGTATACACTCGAACATACCTATCCGGCATCTGCCTTTAAAAGACTTCGCACCCGGCCCGGCAACTTCCCTCATCTAAAAATTGCTCAACTAGCTGCCCTATCTATGCACGATGAGTTTTTGTTCTCCCGCTTATTAGAAGCAGATTCTATCACAGAGCTGAAACAATTATTCACTGCAGCCCCATCAGCCTATTGGAAAACACATTTCCACTTCAGAAATAGCGCTGCTGAAGCTGACAAGCCACTCAGCAGTAAATCCATTGAGATTATACTGATTAACACTGCCGTTCCTATCCTCTTCGCCTATTCCATCCAACGTAGCCGACCTGAATATAACGAAAAAGCACTGCGTCTGTTGGAAGCCTTACCACCGGAGAAGAATGCCATTGTATCTACCTTTGCTCATGCAGGGCTCTCAGCTACCAACGCCGGAGAAAGCCAAGCACTTATTCAACTCCGCAAGGAATATTGCGACCGCAAGAAATGTCTATACTGCCGCATTGGTCACCGCATCCTCAAACGGAAAACATAATCTTACCCATGAACATTACTCCCAAAAGCCCTCTCCTAAATCAATAACAGACAACCCTTTATGGGTGGTTTTGCATCCGGTGTGAATTATGGCTATCTTTGCGGAAAACAATCAATACATAATAAAATGCATACGCCACCTAACTGTCCGCAATGTGGTATGGACAACACGTATTTTGATGGAACGAGTTTTCATTGCCCTGACTGTGGGTTTGAGTTTACAAACACAACTGAAGAAGAAACGTCGGAAGACACAACGGTACGTGACAGCAACGGGACTGAACTAAATGATGGCGACGAAGTAACGGTTATCAAAGACCTGAAGGTAAAAGGGTCTTCGATGGTTATTAAACGTGGTACGAAAGTGAGAAGTATCCGGCTAACGGATAATCCGGAAGAGGTTGATTGCCGTATAGACGGAAGTAACATTGTCCTAAAAACCTGCTTCCTGAAAAAGCAATAAGTAAAAAATCAGAAGTACAAATATCCCCCTGCCTAATTTGGTTGGGGGATATTTTTTTTTAAAACAACAAACCTAAAAACATATACATTAAGCATAGTACACACAGCAATTAGGCACTATGCATATTCAACTAGTTACTAGGGAATTAATCCATTCGGTAGGGAAAACTAATCTTTTAACAGGTGTTGAAAGCTCTTTCAACGAGCGTCAAAAGCTCTTTTAACCTTCGTTGAAAGAGCTTTTAACCCGGGTTAGAAGGTTAGTTCTTCCTAGTCTTTGTACGAAAAGGCACTATGCTTGTATCCAAACTGCCCTACTCTTTTTATCATTCGAATAGACAGTCAGCCTATGAATCGCCGCTTTATCCCTAACCAGTACGAATCCAGCAGACATATTATCTATCATTGATGATTGTCTTGCAAATCAGTGTCCGAGATGACGGCTAGGGAATGTAAGGACTGCTATATACTCCTTAGGGGTGCGTAATATTGGGAAGGATAAATTTTCCACCAATACATCATACCTACAGCATGAATACATCATAAAAACCACCCATAGATAAATAGTTAAAAGAGGCAAGCCCTGTATCAAAAACGTAGAATAGAAAATCGAAAAACGGCTTACAGTAACCGATGTACAATCGGCTCATTTCTATCGACATACTTACTAAATGTAAACCTAGGCATACCTAAAGCCATACCGGCAAGGATGGTTCCTTCGATTTGCAAGCTTTTGCAGATAGCTCGTTCAACGTCTGAAGCCGCAAACAAACGCACATAGCCTGTGTAGAAATGCGCTACGCCCAATGCTTCAGCCATTAACGAAGCATTTTGATAAGCCAAATTAGCATCGGCAACCACGCCGGCATCTTTCGAGTGAATGATGATTAATGCTTTTGCTCCTCTTAAAATTACCTCATAACCACTTTTATATTTTTTCATCAGCGTCAGACAGTAAAGGGCTCGAGATCGCTCGTTCTTATCCGTTGAGTCTTTTAGTTTTTCGTAAATAATGCCACAAACATGGATAGTTGCTTCATGTACAGCTTGTAGTATCTGAGCATTCGTTACAAGCGTATATTCTAACGGCTGGGCATTGCGTGCAGTGGGTGCTAATTGGGCCGCTTCAAGTATCTTTTCTAAATACTCGATAGGCACAGGCTGCTCAGTAAAGGAGCGATTAGAACGACGACGACGCATAATCTCCAGCATGGATTCGGGCGTAGGAATGCGTGTTTTATCAATGACATGCACTTTACTGTCCGGATACAAAGAATGAATCACCGAGTGAGTCGGACAGATGGCTACGCATTGCCCACATTCGATACAGCCGGCTAAGTTCACCACATGTATAGGTTCTTTCTTAGCTGCTTGTGTCAAAATACGTGCGGGACAAACTGCGACACAACGACCGCACCGAATACAATCATCTTTAATTGTTAACGTAATCATCTTATTGGTTTTTTAATGAACGTATAAATATAGACAAATATTCGTTATGGTTTTATCACGCTTCATATTAGGCACTTATATATACCTATGACTTATAGGCTAGAAACTTCACAACATACATCAGATTGTCTAAGCATTATGGCTTCATGCAAAATACAACTTCAGGATTTGAAAAGGACCTCGTTTGGTTTTATTTACCGCTTTGGGGAGGAATTACTTTGTTTTTAGCTACCGTAGCTACAAACTCTTTCAAGTAAAAAGGCTCAAAATAGGCCGTGTCTTCAAAAGAAGCACCGGCATAGAGTTTTTCAGCCATAGGCACCATTTCAGCAGCTATAGGATAGGGATAGTCCATAAAATAAGCACGGGGTGATTGAATCAGCGAAGTGGTTTTAGGTGCACCATTTCCTAAGAAGTACACTTTTCTTTGCTCTAAGAACGAAGAATAGGAGTTTTCGTCTATAATTACGGCTTCCGTCTCAGCAAGTTCATTCATCTGTTCGTCATAAACCGCAGCATAGACCTCCATACGACGTGCATCAATCATTGGGCAATAATAGGCCGCCTCACCGTGATTCTCACGGATAGCACCCTGAGCGAGTATCTCTAGTGTAGGAATGGCAATCAAAGGAATATCTAGGCCAAAGCAAAGTCCTTTAGCCGTTGATGTACCTATTCGCAAACCGGTATAGGAACCCGGACCGGAGCTAACAGCTACGGCATCTAACTGGAGGTCATGCACCTTCAAGACATCCAATGCTTCTTGTATAAACACAGCTAACAGCGCCGAATGCGATTGAGCTTCCGCTGATTTTTTCTCGTATATAAGTATTCCATTATTCGCCAAAGCTACCGAACAAGAAGGAGTAGCTGTCTCAATACAAAGTATGCATGCCATAAACGTTCCAGATATTATTTAGCGACAAAAATACAAAATAGCTGCAAGCAAACGCATTTTCCATTTTAAAAAGACATTTTTACAACGCTTTTATTAACATTTTAGCGCTTTATTGAGTTTTTTGTAATAACTTTGAACTACAAAACGACCATTAGATAACCTTTATACCATGAAACAAATAGGACTACTTCTTTGCTTACTTTTCGGCTTTTATGCATGTAATGAATCAAACAAACAGGAATGGGAGTTAATATGGGAAGATGACTTTGACAGTGCGGTATTGGACAGTACAGTTTGGAGTAAAATACCTAGAGGCACCCCCCCCTGGCAAAAGTATATGTCTGACCATGATTCGTGCTATGCCATTAGAGATGGCAATCTGATACTTCGAGGCATTAAAAACACGTACTTCCCGAACGATACAGCCGCTTATTTAACCGGTGGAGTCTATACAAAAGGAAAACTGGGCTTTTCTGAGGGGAAAGTCGAGATTAAAGCTAAATTATTTGGAGCTCAGGGTGCATGGCCGGCTATCTGGATGCTTCCACAAAAAGGCAATTGGCCGAACGGTGGAGAGATTGACATCATGGAGCGTCTCAACTTTGATTCTATCGCCTACCAAACGATACATACCCATTATACGTTTGACTTAGGCATTACGGATCCCAAAAATGGAAGCACCGGAAAAATAGATCCGGACAATTACAACACCTACTCGGTTGAAATATATGAGGATAGTCTGTCGTTTTACATCAACGACTTACATACGTTTACCTACCCAAGAATTGATGTAGATAAGAAACAAGAACAGTTCCCCTTTGACAACCCATTTTATCTATTGATGGATATGCAGCTTGGAGGAGGATGGGTAGGTCCAATCAACGCAGATCATATCCCCGTAGAAATGCATATTGACTGGGTACGCTTCTACAAGAAGGACTAAAGTTAATTCAGTAATTGACACCAAAGAGGAAAGTTTTTTTACGCATTCATCAGCCCCGATAGTTCTCTTTCGCAATTCGTTTAAGAGATAGACGGTCTAATTTAGCGTTCTCTAACCGAGGAAGAGAATCTATTTGAAGAATCTGTTTAGGGAAATAATATGTGGGAAGAACTTTTGCTATTTGACTCTCTTCGAACGGATTGGTCACAACCAAAACGAGTGCTTCGCCAAACCTTTCATCAGGCGCAGACGTAACAGCAAAATCGCCCCGTATCACCGGAGTTAATATTCGCTCTACCTCTTCTATCTGTATCTTCAGTCCGCCACTGTTGATTACATGGTCTTTACGTCCGAGTATATCAAAACTACCATCTGCATGTATTTCAGCCATGTCATGGGTTGTCAGCCGAACCGGACAAATGTGTGGCGCATCAATCACCAGCGTACCCTCATCAGACAAAGAAACTTCAACTTGGGACAAAGGGAAATAGGATTTAGATGCATCAGCTCCATTGATGCGTCGCAAGGCAATATGTGACAATGTTTCCGTCATTCCATACGATGAATACACTGCATTTGAAAGCTGCTGAAGGTCAATCGCTAACTGTTCACTAATGGAACTCCCGCCAATAATTACTTTCTTTATCTGCTCAAAACATCCGGCCTCTTCAAGCACAGACAAAGAATTGACCACTTGCAAAGGAACCATCGCCACAAAGTCTATACGCTCTGTGCATTCTTTCAAAGGATGTCCGCAAGGAGTCGTAGGAATAATATTCAGTCCGCAAACCAATGCTCGCACAACCATCATCTTTCCGGCTATATAGTCTAACGACATACAAAGCAAGGCTGTATCACCGCGACTGAGGCGAAGATACCGGCAGGTCGTTCGCGCACTTTCGACCATGCGCTGCTTTTCGACTTCCATTGGCTTAGGTCTCCCGGTAGATCCTGAGGTTTGAACAGTCATTGTTGGCGAATCGCTCCACCACTCTTTCAAAAAACCAAACAGCTCCGGATAATATTCACCGACAGGTATTTCCCAATCAGGATTAGACACCTCTTCACGGGTATAAATAGTATGATTTACCGTTATTTGATGGATGGTATGTAAATCAGCAAGTATCATTTTAGCCTATTCCAATCAAAAAACTCTCCGGCAGGATTATACCATAGTTCATCACCCTGTATGGACAAAGGCATCTCTACATTATTTGTGTACAGCTGTCCGGTTCCTAGTCCTTGAGGTATTGATATGGGATAGGTGGCTGCCCATTGGGCTATGGCATTCAGTCCTACATTCGATTCGAGAGCTGAGGTCACCCACCAGCCTATTTCAAGTTCTTCTGCCAATGCAATCCATTCATTGCACCCACTCAACCCTCCGTGAAGCGTAGGTTTTAAGATAATATAGGGTGGACGTATCGTTTCAAGCAAACGTTTCTTTTCTTCGGTATGGGTTACGCCAATCAATTCTTCATCCAAAGCAATAGGTAGTGGTGATTCAGCCGCTAGCCGAGCCATCTCATCCCATTGTTTAACCTGAATAGGTTGCTCGATAGAATGAATATCCCATGCTGCCAGCTGTTTCAATCTTTCTAAAGCCTCTGAAGCAGTAAATCCTCCATTGGCATCTACACGCAAGACGATTTCGTTGGCAGTGAAGTCCCTTCTTATTCGCTTCAGTAAAGATAGCTCTTCTTCAAAGTCAATCGCTCCAATCTTAAGCTTCACACAGCGAAATCCGGCTTGCAGTTTTTCTTCTATCTGCTGATACATCGCGACATAATCGCCCATCCAAATCAAACCATTAATCGGTATGCCGGACTTTCCTTCAGAAAAGTCAGAAGCCCATAAAGCAAAGCCACCTGACTTTAGGTGTTGCAACGCAGTCTCAAAGCCAAACAAAATAGATGGATAACTCTGCAATTCGCTCCAAGAGAGTGTTCCTTGCTCCCATTCTTTGCAAAAATGATGTAACCGTGCCTCATAGTCCGCACTGTAATCACAACTTAAATCATATAACGGAGCGCACTCCCCTATACCATAACGCCCGGTATTTGCATCAAAAACCGAGACATACCATACCGGATGATCATAATAAACTCCCCGAGATGTTCCCGCAGGGCGTTTAAAATGAAGCACATAAGGAATGACCGAAACGGTTAATTGATTCATAAAACAATCAAGGGAATTTAGGGAATTTCTTAAAGTCCGGCTTTCTCTTTTCCAGAAATGCATTCTTTCCTTCTTGCGCCTCATCGGTCAAGTAGTAAAGCAAAGTAGCATCTCCGGCTAGCTCTTGTATGCCTGCCTGCCCATCCAATTCGGCATTCAGACCGGCTTTAATCATGCGCAAAGCCATCGGGCTTAACTGCATCATCTCTTGTGCCCACTTAACCGCTTCATCTTCCAGTTGGTCTAAGGGAACAACCGTGTTTACCAATCCCATACCCAAAGCTTCTTGCGCAGAATATTGGCGACAAAGGAACCAGATTTCACGCGCTTTCTTTTGCCCCACTACGCGAGCTAAATAAGACGAACCAAATCCGGCATCGAAACTACCTACACGTGGTCCTGTTTGTCCGAAGATTGCATTTTCAGAAGCAATGGATAGGTCGCACACCACATGCAGCACATGTCCTCCACCGATTGCATACCCATTTACCATGGCTACCACAGGCTTAGGCATCGAACGAATTGCTTTCTGAACGTCTAAAATATTCAATCGCGGCACACCATCTTGACCGATATACCCACCTTTCCCTTTCACATTTTGATCACCTCCTGACGAGAAAGCCTTGTCACCGGCACCCGTCAACAGGATGACATAAATCTCCGGCGTTTCCCGGCAAATACGTAATGCATCGTAAATCTCGGACGCTGTAGTCGGAGTAAATGCATTGCGATAACGGGGACGATTGATGGTTATCTTAGCAATACCTTCATAATAGTCAAATAAGATTTCCTTATACTCCTGAATGGTTTCCCAAGTTCTTTTTGTTTCCATGAAATATATCTTTTTGTTGTTGATAATAGTTTTGCAAAGTTTCCTGACCACCTTTCAAACTGATGCATGCTTCTATAATAACAGCATGTCCTTCTTGCTGGTTCATTAGTGTATCCAACGCACTTTCCAATTCATCGGCATTTGTGGCTTTTACATACTTCAATCCTGCTGCTTTAGCCCACTGAGAAGCATCTTCCTGATGAGCGGCCGAGACAGCCGAAATAGAGACTGACTGTTTCAAACCCGGAACAACATGAAATAGTCCTCCTCCACCATTATTGATTAAAAGAATACGCAGGTTTTTAATCGCTCTAATATTCCATAGCGCACTTAAAGAATAGAAAAAGCTCAAGTCGCCAATCAGTAAATAAACCGGATCTTGACTCACCATGGCAAAACCTATGGCTGAAGGCAGATTCCCATCTATCCCATTCGTGCCTCTATTACAATAGACACGAACGCCTTCAGGGAGTTGAAACAACTGTGCATTTCTGACAGATGAACTGTTCGCTAAATGCAATTGTGCCTGCGAGGGCAGTCTACGAAGAAACTGACCGGTTATTCCTATTTCAGAGTATGAGATAGAAGCATTCGGTTCGTTTATTTTATCCATGCGTGATTTCCATGCATCATAATAATCTGACGAACTACCCGTCTGAGTAAAATTAGACAAAGCAGCTACCCAGGTTTCATGATCTGTTTCAATCAAATCAGTCAACGATTGATATAGGTCAACCACTTCCGGCTGATAAGCAACATACCAATGATGGCGTGGGCGAACATCTCTCAGCCAATGCTTTAAACGTTTTGACACGACATGCCCTCCCATTGTAATCAGCAAATCCGGTGAAAGGTCTGAGAGTTCATCGTTAGGCAATGAAGCTATCAGCGTATCGAAACAAGAGAAGATGTAAGGTGACTGAATATTAGAAAGATGCTCTGCCAAGATGACGCAGTTCCTTTTTTCTGCAAAGAGCTTCAACTTTTCTAAAAAAGTATCTGATGACGGAAGCAGTTGCCCAATTACCAGCAGTCGTTTAGCTGAATTCCTCCATACTTGCGCATATTTATCTATCGGCACATGCTTAACAGGAAAGGAATGAGTTATCTTATTTAACACAGGCAATTCTTGCACTGAATAATCAAACAAAGGTTCAGAAAGAGGTATATTGATATGAACAGGTCCCTTCACCTTGGATGTTGCAGCAAGCAAAGCTTCATGACAAAGCCGCTGACAATACCAATCGGAAGAAGCATCAACCACTTCCGGCAGATTTATATGCTGAATAGCCATTGCGCCAAATACACCCGGCTGGGGTATAGTCTGCCCATCCATCTGATTAATCCATTCCGGAGAACGATCAGCAGACAATACAATCAAGGGCAACTGTTGATAATAAGCCTCAGCTACGGCAGGAGCATAATTAAGCAAGGCTGTTCCCGAAGTGCAACAAATAGCTACGGGTTCTTGCGTTGCCTGCATCATTCCTAATGCCATAAAAGCAGCGTTCCGCTCATCAACAACCATTTGACAATGAAAGAAATCATCCAGCATAAATGAATGAATCAATGGAGCGTTACGTGAGCCGGGCGACAAGATAACTTGACGAACACCATAGGCTTTAAGTAACGACACAAGCAGGAGTACGTTTTTTTTACGGGGGAACATGGTTTTATCAGTATAATTCAAATTATAAAATAACGGAGCGTAATGTATCCATCTTTGCTTCTGTCTCCTCCCATTCAGACAACATTTCAGAGGTAGTAAGCAAGCCCCCTCCGGCATGAAAGCGTAATTGCCCATGAGCAAGCTGCATACAGCGTAGGTTTACATACAAATCCGTACTTCCTTTTATATCTATACAACCCAAATAGCCGGAATAATATCGCCGGTCATTGAGCTCATTATGCATTATAAAACGAAAAGCCTCTTTTTTAGGAAAACCGGATACAGCCGGAGTAGGATGTAGTCGATCCAAAAGTTTTCCTACGCTTACAATTGGAGGAAGATCAAAAGTCAACACTGTTTCTAAATGTAAAAGATGCCCGGCTTGGATGGTTTCAACTTCTCCTTTCTTGGCTGCAATTCCCAAACTTGACAACTGTTCTTCTAAGTATTCTGTTACAATCAGTTGTTCATGCTTGTTTTTCTCATCCCACCCCGCTTCTGAGTCTTCCTTCCGGGTTCCCGCCAAGGCTACCGTTTGCCATTGTTCGCCCGCTTTGGTCAACATACGCTCAGGCGTACACCCCATCCAGGTACCGGACTCCGGTGTATGACAAAGAAAAATGAATTCATCCGGATGACCAAGAGCCAATTTTTGAAATGTTTTATAGAGGGATAAGTCTGACGGAGCCTTCACGGTTGACGAACGTGATAAAACCAGTTTCTTAAACACACCGGTTTCTAGTGCATCCATAAACACATTATACGTATCATTATACGATACAAACGATTCGTCAGGAAACGATTCAGTCGCCTTATCATGTATATCGGGAGTTAAAAGGTCTGGATATTTCTTCAAATAGTTTGCAATGTCTGTCGTTCCGCTTAAAACCTTGTCTGGACGAATCAACACGATGGGATATTCCAATGATGCCGAAAAAGGAGCAATCAAAAACCCCTTTACCTCTGTAAGCTCTAACGATGAAGAAAAACAATAACTCTCGCCTGCTTCCTGAACAACCAGTATCGGTTCGCTTTCTTGCGGTAACCGATATAAGGCAAAGCGAATATTTTCTGAAAGCATGCTATTAATTTTAAGGGAAATTTCACCCTCTATATCTATTTCCATATGTTAATAAAACGGTTATTTTCAGATCTAAAGATAAGACAAAAATAGTCCTTTTCATACGTATCTCAAACGAGTAAGCAAACAAAAACAGAAAACCGCTCAAATTGTTCACAAAAGCACCCTTGATTTTATATTTAACTAAGAGAATATTATCTTTTATTATAGGAGTTTCATTATCTTTGGCATATGGAAAGAATAACCAAGCTGATAGCTGAAGGAGAGTTGACTGAAGCTATCCGTTTACTAAATGAGCTAATTGAGAAAAATCCTCAAAACGAAGAAGCTTATTTTTTACTCGGCAATGTGTACCGAAAATTGGAAAACTGGAAAGAAGCCATCAACCATTACTTAGAGGCTGAAGCTATCAATCCAAATAGTCCGGCTAAAAATGCACGTTTGATGATATTGGATATTCTTAATTTTTACAACAAAGACTTGTATAACCCTTAAAGTTATTCACGGGATAGTATATGAAACTTATAGCTATAAGCGGATCTACCAAAACAGAGTGGGCTATCGTTAATCAAACGGGTATTATCGAACATGCCTATACAGATGGTATTAATCCATATTTCCAACCTCGTAAAGCGATTAGTCACACGATTCGCTTACAACTACCTGAAATCTTTTTTAAGATTAAAACTAAAAACATTTTCTTTTACGGAGCCGGTTGCAGTAACGACGAAAAGAAGAATACTGTTAAGGCATCCATAGAAACGCAATTCAGGATACCTGCAGTTGTAAACAGCGACCTACTGGGAGCAGCACGTTCTCTTTTCCTGAATGAACCGGGCATTGCCTGCATCTTAGGGACCGGTTCAAACACTTGCTTTTTTGATGGAGAAGAGATAGCTAAAAACGTAAAGTCTTTAGGCTTCATCCTGGGAGACGAAGGTAGCGGAGCAGCTATGGGAAAGATGTTTCTTTCTGACTGTTTGAAAGGATTGGCACCGGAAGAACTGGTGATTCCTTTTTACCATAAATATGGGATCGACCCGGATCAAGTGCTAGACTATGTTTACATCAAGCCGTTCCCTAACCGTTTACTTTCTTTCTTTTCACTCTATTTAGCTGAACAGACAGACCATCCGTATGTGCATCAACTCGTGTACTCTTGCTTTAAAAGATTTTTTGAACGCAACGTCAAACAATATGATTACAAGGACTATCCGATACGCATAGTTGGCTCTACCGCCAACCGGTTCTCCGGCATTTTACGTGAGGTTGCTAAAGACTCGAATATCTTGATTGATGATATTAAAGAAAACTCCCTCCAAGGACTCATTCAATATCATACAACCCGTAAAGCTTAATCACACCAACTTAGATAGAAGAATTGAGTCGCTTAAAGTACTCTTATCAACAGACAAGAGAATAAAACCCGGTGAATTATCTTCTCTCCATTCACTTTGTCACTTCATCTAACAGATAAATAATAGACTTAAAGTTTATTCCGCTCCGGCTAGCCATACCTATCTCACAAGTTCGGCTTGTAGAATATCCCACTGCGCAGGAAGCGGGTATCTGTTCTTTCAGACTTCTCAGCCCATGTTCATTCAGCTCAGGATAGGTAAAGCCTCGATCGCCAGCAAATCCGCAACAGTTGCTTTCTACCATGATTACCTTCTCTGAACACATTTGCGCCAGTTCATATAACATAGATTCTTTTGCTATCTTCTTAACCGAACAGACAGGGTAAACGACTGTTTCCTTTTTTTTCTGTTTGACTGCTAATTTCGGCATTACGTGTTCGTACATAAACTCAATAGGATCATAGACCTTGAAGTCTTTTCTATGAAACCCTTCCAAAAACGTATAAAAGCAAGGACTCATGTCAAACAATACCGGATAAGCCCCATGTCCGGATGCTTCAAATAAAGCATCTTCCAGTTCCTTCCTCTTCCTTGCTCCTTCTTCCTTAAACCCCTTACTGCTAAATGCCATTCCACAACAAAGGCTATCTATATTCGCAGGATAAATAATCGAATAGCCTGCGCGAAGTAATAATTCCTCTGTTTTCTTAGTCAGCTCCACTTCTTCTTTTTCATACGACTTTGACTTACCCATCGTACGGTTTATACAAGAAGGGAAATAGACTACTTTCCCCTTGTCTTCCGGATGCTTTCTATCCCCTTTTATTTGATGACTCCCCTTGGGCATTTCTTTCGTCCATTGAGGAATACGATTTCCACTGATTTTCCTCATACCCCCTGCGATAGCCCCCATCATACCACTACCCAACATCGTATGAAAACCATCCACTACATTCAGCGCAAACCGCCCCTTAGACGTTACTCCCCCCATACGATGCCCCAAATAAGCGGCTATTTTAACAGAACGAGCCGAGTTTGTATAAAATCGCTGTTGTTTGACATACTTACCCGTATCAATATGCACCGGACAAGCAATCGCACATAAGCCATCCGTGGCACAAGTTTCATCAAACAGATAAGCAGCATCTTCCTTGAAAGTTTTCAGCCTGTCAGGATCAACACCCGACTCAGTCAATGCAGCTATCTCACGGGCAACGACAATTCGTTGACGTGGCGAAAGTGTTAAACCTTCAGCCACACACGCATGTTCACAAAAGCCACACTCCATGCATTTATCAATCAATTCGTGAGCTGCCGGAAGTGGCTTTAGGTGTTCTATATGAGCGAATTTATTCTTATTGATGATCACCCCCGGATTAATGAGTCCGTAAGGATCAAATATGTTTTTTATATGCACCATCAAGCGATAGGCCGTTTCACCCCACTCTTTTTCCACAAAGGGGGCCATATTCCTTCCTGTTCCATGCTCGGCTTTTAACGAGCCATCATATTTACCTACAATAATATCTGTAAGCTCATCCATCATATTTGCATAACGCTTCACCTCTTCTTCTTTTCCAAAGTCTTGCGAAAATGTCAAATGAAGATTTCCATCCAGTGCATGCCCAAACAACACGGCATCCGAATAATGGTATTTCTTAAATAAAGCTTGTATATCCAATGCAGTATCAGCCAGTTTGTCAATAGTCACTGCTACATCCTCAATGATACAACTAGTACCTGTTTTTCTCAACCCTCCAACCGATGACAATAATCCTTTCCGGGCTCTCCAGTTGAATTCATACTCAACCGGGTCTGACGTAAATGCATAAGGCAACAAGGTAGGTATATGATTGATAGCTTCTTCAATCAGCCTGAGCCTTTCAGACATCACTTTTGACTCATCTGCCTGACATTCCACAAGCAGGGCACATGCCGTTTCCGGAAGCGTCTTAAAATAAAGGGGAGCATCCACATCATCTTCCACCGAGCGAATACTTGCCCTGTCTAGCAACTCAACCGCCGAAACCGGGCTTTCCTTCAAATAGGGCACAGCCTGACACGCTCGTTCTATGGTATCAAACATTATCAACGCACATGCTTTGTATTTCTCATCTTTAATGGTTTCATAGGTCACACTTGAAATAAAAGCCAATGTACCCTCAGAACCAACCATTAAATGTTTAATTATTTCAATGGGGTCAGTAAAATCCACAAAAGCATTCAGACTATATCCGGTGGTGTTCTTAATCTTAAACTTATTCTTTATTCGGTCAAAAAGCACCTTATCTGCACCTATCTCATCACGAATAACCTCAACTTCACGAATCAGTTTTTTATGTATTTCCTTAAAGGCGGTCACACTTTGTACATCAGAAGTGTCAAGCGTAGTACCATCATACATCACAAGCCGAACGTCTTTAACTGTTTGGTAAGAATTATCTTTGGTACCGCAGCACATACCACTGGCATTATTAGCAAATATACCTCCAATCATTGCCGAGTCAATCGAAGCCGGATCCGGTCCTATCTTTTTTCCATAAGATTTTAAATAATTGTTTGCAGCCTGCCCTATGACCCCGGGTTGTAGTTTTATACTTGATTTATCTATTGAGACTTCCTGCTTTTTCCAGCCATGTGTAGCCACAATCAAAACAGAGTCACTGACGGCCTGCCCGGAAAGGCTGGTTCCGGCAGCGCGAAAAGTCATGGGCGCTCCAAACTCATGACATAAGCGAATGGTTGTAATAAGCTCTTCTTCTGAATGAACCATCACAACGATTTTAGGAATCAGCCGATAAAAGCTCGCATCCGTTCCATAAGCTAAAAGCTTTAACGGATTTGTAATAACTCGCTCTTTGTTTATGCTTCCAATCAGCCGATCACGGAGTGCTGTATAGTTTATCGGTAGTGTACTCATAGCTTTCTAGTTGTTATTGGAGTAAAATTACATTTTCACAACAACAAATAAAGAGATATGCCTAGCAAAAGTATGCTTCAATCCTTTATTTATTATTTATAATCTTATATTTGTATTTATTTAGAAACCGTTCTATTACAAAAATACATGAAACAGCGATATATACGAACTTTTTTAACCCTAATTTGCTTTTACACGGCATATTCCTATGCAGGAAATCCCAATCCAACCGGCTATACACATACTAAAGATAGCCAGGGCGCAACCGTTCGCATGGATAGCTCCCAAAAAGTTATCTATTTAATCTTTCCGGCCGACCTCGCTTTTGAAGGGGCTAACCATATTTTAAACACCTTATATATTAATAAGGTAGAAGCGTCATTCTTTTTAACCGGAAATTGCTTGCGAAAAGAAGCATATCAGCCCATCATTCGCTCCATTGTTAAAAACGGACACTACCTGGGAGGTCACTCTGACAAACATATACAATATGCCCCTTGGGGTGCTGAACGACACAAAAGCTTAGTTACGGCAGACAGCTTAATACAAGATTTAAACAAAAACATGCAAGCACTGGCAAGCCATCATATAGATACGTCCCAAGTAAAATACTATTTACCTCCTTATGAATGGTACAATGCAGAACACGTAAAACTAATTGAATCACAAGGAAAAACTACCATTAATTACACACCCGGACTACGAACAGCCGCTGACTATACCACTCCGGATATGAAAAACTACTTATCGTCTGACGAAATCATTAAGCAATTAGTGGCATTTGAGGAAAAACAAGGACTAAACGGAGCAATTATCCTGATTCATCCCGGCACCCACCCTGACAGAACCGACAAACTATACCTTCAGTTGGATAAAATCATCAAACTTTTGAAAACGAAAGGATATTCCTTTCAATCATTTTAGGCTTTTCATACGAGAATGTTTATTTTTTACACTAAGGTCGTATGGAATTGCGTGAGCAATCACGTACACCTTTACTTATTTATAACGCAATCGTAACATCGCAGATTTTTTATTCTCATGGGTTTGAGTGATTTAACAAAAAATCATGCTTCGTTTCATGCACATATTTCACCCTGCAGACTAATACGCATAGGCATTTAGCATTTCAATCAAGCCTTTAAAGGCAATCCCTCTATGCTATTACCTTCCTTAGTCTTGCAAAAGCACTCCTTACGCCTTCAGAATGACAAAGTGACCACGTTCATTACCCAAAAAAGCCCTTATCTTTAAAAAAATTGAATAGGGACATTTATTTTTTTAGCCGTGACCAACTAAGCTTTTAACGGCCGTGAGAAGAGCTTCTTACGTTCGTCGAAAGAGCTTTTAACCCGGGTTAAAAGCTCTTCTAACAACCGTTGAAACATTAAATCTCCCTACCGAATTTACTAAGACGCTATATTCCAAACAGATATAGACAGCTACGAGTGAGTCTGATTATCAGAACAAGTTTGTAGTTATATATCATATAGCTTAAAAGGTCTTTTTACTTCCTATCATTACCTTATAAATCGGCTATTCAGCTATTGAACTTCATCCAGACGTTATCCGGTTCAGAAAAATGGTTAAAAGGTCAACCGAATTTTCATTATGCAATAAAAAAAGAACAGCATCAATATGTATTTTTTTAATGTTATCCATTTGTTTTATTATTTTATTTGCCATATATTTGCTTTTAAGTCTAGGTCTTTAAACATACTTGGTTGAAAAGGATGGTTTTAGCCATTGTTTTCAATAAATAAATATCTGAAAAGCATTTTCATGTGGGTAAATTATCTTTCCACATGGAAAAAACATTAAACTAAAATTGTGAAAATAGATTAATTATTTGAAGTAAAACCTAATAATGAATGAGAAATACAAAAAACATCAATAAAAACGATTGAAAACACTCTAAAGCACCCCTTTCAGAAGTAAACAGGGGTATAGAACAGTAATATTTTACAAAGTTTATAATTTACTATTAATTTTTTACTTATGGACACATCATGGAAAACGATTAAAACAAAAAATCGACACATCCTATGTATTCTCTGCATCGGTCTTTTGGCCATGTTTGGGAATGGTCGTGCAATGGCTACATCACCAACTAGCCTAGGCAAAGTAGGAACACAACAGACAGACCGAAAAGTTGAAGGAGTTGTCGTTGACAAGGCGGGCATTCCCTTAGTCGGGGTAACCGTCAAAGTGAAAGGAACCAACATGACTGTTATAACAGACATTGATGGACATTTCTCTGTGTTAGCCCCTTCCTCATCTACCTTAGAAATTTCATACATAGGCTTTAAGCCGGTTGAAATCCCTGCCAGTAGAGAAAACATCCGAATAGTTATGGAAGAAGATTCTATTCTAATGGATGAAGTAGTAGTTATTGGATACGGAGCGCAGAAAAAAGCTCACTTAACTGCCGCTGTAGCATCAGTTAATGTAGAAGAAACCTTATCCAGTCGTCCAATTGCTGACGTTGGAAGAGGACTCCAAGGAGCTGTAGCAGGCTTGAACGTACGCATACCTAGTGGTGAGCTTGGCTCAGACCCTTTGATGAGTATTCGTGGGAATGTAGGCTCTGTATTAGGCAGCAATAAGCCTTTGATCCTTGTAGACAACGTAGAAGTACCCAGCATCCAATTAATCAATCCGGACGACGTAGCAGAAATCTCCGTATTGAAAGACGCAGCTGCCAGTTCTATTTATGGAGCGAAAGCCGCTTTTGGAGTGATATTGATTACCACTAAAAAAGGCTCTAAATCAGGGAATATCGAAGTTAACTACAGCGGAAACTTCGCCTGGAAAAATTCATTTAAAGACATTGAACTAGGTGGTCTCGAAGGACTTCAGTACACACTGGATGGTTGGAGAAACATGAAACAAACTTCAGCCGCCGGAGGCTTTTGGCGTTTAGATGAAAACAGCATTCAACGTAGCAAAGAGTGGATTGAAAAATACGGAGGTACTGTGGGCAGTTCTGACCCTATCCTCTATGGACGTGACTGGTATTACCAAGATGGTCAGAAATTTGGAGTTCGCCTTTACGACCCAATAGAACACATGGTAGCCGAATGGCAACCCTCTCATGACCATAATGTTTCAGTTGCCGGAAAAAGCAACAATACCACCTATAATATCAGCTTTGGTTATTTATCGCAACAAGGACTAATGAAACCGGCCAAAGACGATGATTTCAAACGCTATACCGGAACGGTAAAAGTATCTACCGATATTAATAAATATATCACCGTACGCGCGGGAGCTATGTTTTCAGACCGGAATAAACGCTATCCGGGAGCATCAAATAACTATTCTTCAGCAGACCCTTGGTTCTACACATACCGGTGGAGTCAACTATTCCCAACCGGCGTAGAACAAAATGGCATGGAAGTGCGCTCACCGGTTTTTGAAACACGTACCGCACCTACTTCCAATCAACGGAATCGCTACACCAATATAAACATAGGTACAACGCTTAATTTCACAGACAACTGGAATTTAATGGCTGACTACACCTTTGTTTCACGTGACGATCACACAAATGCAGCCTATCCTTCTTATACAGCTCCTACACACTGGTATGGTGTAATACCCTCCCTGGATGCAGATGGCAATCAAATATACGTTAATGAAGAAGGAATTCAAGTACCTGCCGGAGAAGGAATGCCTGCCCAGGAATTCCCAGTGTCGGAATATATCCCTCAAAGCAGCAGCTATGTATCTCGTTCGCAACGAACAAGCAACGAACACGCATTCAATGCCTATACCACGTATAGCTTCTTAGATGCCTCTCAAAGACATGCAGCGAAAGCGATGTTAGGAACGAATATCACAGCCAGTGATAATAAATACAGCTATGCACAACGAATGGGACTGATTGACAATGAGCCCTATTTCAACAAAGCAACCGGCGAACAATTTGGTAGCGGAACAGCTTATTGGGAATCGCAAGCCGGGTTCTTCGGTCGATTAAACTATGCTTTTGAAGACAAATACTTAGTAGAAGCTAACCTTCGTTATGACGGTTCTTCTAAGTTCTCGAAAAACCTACGTTGGAGATGGTATCCCTCATTCTCAGGAGGATGGGTGTTATCCAATGAAAAATTCATGGAGGTCCTAAAACCAATTTGGAGTTTTGGTAAAATTCGTGCTTCGTGGGGTTCAGTGGGCGACCAAAGTGTTTCTAACAGTTTATACCTACCGGTGATGACGGGTGCTTATGGCAATTGGCTATCCGGTGCAACAGAGCAGTTCTATGAAATCAGAAGACCTAATCCTATTTCAGACGGAATTGGTTGGCAGAAAATTGAAACACTAGACGTAGGATTTGACTTCCGTTTCATAAAAGACAAACTAGGAGTTTCGTTCGACTGGTATCAACGCGATACAAAAGACATGATTATTCGTGGTGATGCACTTCCACCTACATACGGTGACCAAGCAGCTTATGGAAACCACGGTAACCTAAGAACAAAAGGTTTTGAATTGACCGTTGATTTCAATCACCAGTTTGACTTTGGACTGAACGTTAACTTGCAAGGAACTTTTGCCGATGCTATCACCAATGTAACCAAGGGACCGGACTATATGACCCCGGATGGTTCCAGAACATTGACAGACACATGGCGTACAGGCTCCAGATACGGAGACATTTATGGTTATGTAACCGATAGACTGTTCCAAAAAGACGATTTCGTATATGATGAAAATGGCGCAATCAAACAAGTCTATATCATTCACAATGGAACCAGAAAACTTACAAATATGCTGGCAGGTGAAAACCCCGTCTATCAAGTATTCTTTGAAGATGGAAACCAAACACTATTAACTTCTCCGGGTGATGTAAAATATGTAGATGTAGATGGTGATGGTTATATTTCATCCGGTAGTAATACCGTTGAAGATCCGGGTGACCGGGTCGTGATTGGCAACACCTTGCCACGCTACGAATACGGATTGCGAGTGAATGCAGACTTCAAAGGATTTGACCTGTCACTTTTCTTCCATGGAGTAGGAAAACGCGAAGTATGGGGTAACGGTACATTAGCGATACCGGGCTATGGGTCAAAAGAAGGAGGTATGCCTAAAGCTTTTGCCACCAATTACTGGACAGAAGAACGCACAGACGCATTCTATCCACGTGCCTGGAACTATGAAAGGTCCAATACCGGTTGGAATATCCAAAGACAAACTGCTTATTTATTAGACATGTCTTATTTCAAATTAAAGAATATCACCTTTGGCTATTCAGTTCCCGAAAACATTCTTAGAAAAGCTTTCATGAAAAAGGCTCGCCTATATATTTCATTAGAAAACTTCTTTACGAAAGACAACCTCAGAGATCTTCCGATTGATCCGGAATCTATAGCCGGACATTCAATGTTCTCATCAAACTACAACCAAGGACACCTAGGAACCGGTACTCCAACATTTAAAACGGCTTCATTTGGAATTCAACTTACATTTTAACACATGAATCATATGAAAAAAATATATATAATTATCATCTCACTGATAGCGTTTGCTTTTAGCAGTTGCGATGATTTCATTGACAGAAATCCTCTTGATAGTTTTGTGGACAACGAGGAATATTGGACGAATGAGCAGAAGGTTCGCCTGTATGCCAATCAGATGTATGGCCATTTCTTTGCGGGCTATGGAAGTGGATTTAATTCCAACTATGCCGCATATTTAGGATATCTATTCAGTGACGATATCGTTCAAAATGGCACTCAAACAAACTTTGAACTCTCAGTACCTAGTGCGCGCGGAACAACCAGCAGCAGCTCGACCGAAAATGTTTGGCTTACGAACTATACCGGTCCTACCTGGAACTTTGCTTTTATTCGCACCACAAACATCATGCTTGAACGATTGAACACACACTTAAAAGGCAAACTCTCAGACGAAGCCTTTAACCATTGGGTAGGAGTAGGTCGTTTTTTCAGAGGTGTAGAATATGCAGGTTTAGCTACTGTGTTTGGAGATGTTCCTTACTACGACCACGTAGTGAGTGATATAGATTATGACGATTTGTTTAAAGATCGTACTCCACGTGACTCAGTTATGGATGCCGTTTACGATGACTTAGCATTTGCACTGGAAAATGTAAGAATAAATGACGGAGACCAATATGTCAATAAATATGTGGTTGCCGGATTTATCTCTCGCTTGGCATTGGTTGAAGGGACTTGGCAAAAGTACCACCACAACAACACAGAACGAGCTAAAAAATTCTTAGAGTTAGCAGTCAAAGCAGCCGACTTGATTCGGAACAGTGGAAAGTATGCCATTGAC
This sequence comes from uncultured Parabacteroides sp., assembly GCA_964610765.1. GTDB lineage: Bacteria > Bacteroidota > Bacteroidia > Bacteroidales > Tannerellaceae > CAZSWS01. The sequence goes on along the minus strand of CAZSWS010000018.1, from coordinate 1,320 downwards.
GGAGATTATAGATCACTATTTGCTTCAGAAAGTTTAAGTGCTAATAGAGAATGTATCATGTACAGAGTATATGATCAAGGGAAAAAAGTCACTCATACGGTACTAAGCTATAGCACACTGGCTGAATCCAGAAACTATGGAGTGACGCGTTCCATGATTGAATCCTTCATTTGTAATGATGGAAAACCCTGGCAAAACTCACCTCTGGAAAATGCAGATGACTTTAGCTTGAGCGAACTTGTTAAAACACGTGACCCCCGATTTGAAGCATCTTTCTGGTGTGAGCCCAGCGTTATGGCTAAAGGCTCTTTGCTATATATTGTTAAGTATGCACCAAGAGGTATTCCTGAGTTAGTAGCTTCCGGAGGTGCTTTAAGCAGCGAATATACCGGCAGTCTCAATACGACTGACGCTCCGGTCATGCGCTATGCAGAAGTATTACTCAACTGGATTGAAGCAAAAGCTGAATTAGCTACAATGGGAGGTGCTGCCGTCACACAAGGAGACATTGATGCATCTATCAATGCCATACGCGACAGACCACTAGCTAAAGAAGCAGAAGCTAAAGGCGTAAAGAAAACAGCAAAACTGGATATGCAAAACATTGCGGAAGATCCTCAAAGAGACCCAAGCGTAACACCTTTGTTATGGGAAATCAGAAGAGAAAGACGTATGGAGCTATCATTCGAACATTCTAGAATCCTTGATTTGAGAAGATGGAAAAAGTTAGAATATATGGATACCGATGCAAACCCGGAACTTTTGCAAGGAACTTGGGTGAATTTACAAAAGGAAATGCCGGGAGAGTTGGTAGCTGCTAATGCAAATATTGTAGCCGTTGTTGATTTGAAAGGAAATAAGACCGTTTATAACGGAGGTAACGCCGATAAGATGATTGGCTTTTATACAAGGACAACTCATAAGCCGCGTCAACCCTTCTTAAACTTATCTTCTTCCAATCCTTATCTTGCTCCTGTAGGTAAAGACCAAATAGACTTTTACAAGAGTAAAGGATATGTATTAACTCAAACTAAAGGTTGGGCGGGCAATTAAAAATCAATCCATTCAGGTAGAAAGAGATAAGTCTTTCTACCTGATACAAATAAAAACATATACTATGAATAAAATATTAAAATATCTAACCGTATTATTCATACCGTTCTGTATAACATGGACTTCCTGCGACGATGACTTTCCTCAAAACATTGAGTCAGACGGAAGTGATAAAACCGTTATACAGAGTATAAAAATAATGAATGCCGGTGCTGATGGAACATTGGTACTAGACGGAACCGTAGATGAAATAAAAAAGGAAATTAA
>CAZSWS010000017.1:0-40316 GCA_964610765.1 uncultured Parabacteroides sp. | reverse complement strand
AATGTGTTATGTAGGCTTCCATAAGGAACGTCACTCGTTTGTTTTATTTTCATACGAGAATATTTATTTTTTAACACTAAGGTCGTATGGAATTGCGTGAGCAATCACGTACACCTTTACTTATTTATAACGCAATCGTAACATCGCAAATTTTTTATTTTCATAGGTTTGAGTGATTTAACAAAAAATCATGCTTCGTTTCATAGTCTATCCTTTCAATTTGCAAATATAATCAATTAATTACTAGAAATTAATAGCCAAATACTCTCTAATAGATAAAAACAAAGGCGTATGATTTGCATCACACGCCTTATTAATTGTTTTGCAGACTACTTACCGAATAGCTTCTACCTCTTCTACCGTCTTAGGTATTTGCTTGCCTAGCAAGTGAGACCCTGTTTCTGTAATCAAGAAGTCTTCTTCATTGCGAATACCTCCAAAGTCTTTGTAAGTAGCCACTTTATCATAATTGATAAATTCAGCAAACTTGTTTTCACTCTTCCATAAATCAATCAATTCAGGAATAAAGTAAATTCCCGGTTCAATAGTAAGAACAAAGCCCGGCTCCAATTTACGTGCTAAACGCAAAGATTTGCGCCCAAACTGTGTACTCTTTGGCTTTCCATCATAGCCAACATATACTTCACCCAGGTTTTCCATATCATGAACATCCAAGCCCATCATGTGTCCTAATCCGGTAGGATAAAACAAAGCATGTGCACCTGCTTTAACCGCTTCCTCAGCATCTCCCTTCATGAATCCCAGTTCTTTCATTCCTTCTACAATTACTTTTGCAGACAAATCATAGACGGATTCGAAAGTTACACCGGGACGAAGAGCTTCAACAGCTGCTTTATGGCTGGCAGCTTGAATATCATATATCTCTTTCTGACGAGTAGTAAAGTTTGAAGAAGCCGGAATCGTAGACGACATATCTCCTGCATATCCCATTTCAGTTTCAGCTCCGGCATCTAACAAGAATAAATCGCCTTCTTTAATTAGATTACCATGATAGTGATTGTGTAAGGTTTGTCCATTGATGGTTGCAATCACCGGGAAAGAGAGGGCGTAATTACTAGCATGAGCCACCTCGGCTACCGCTGCCGCAACTTCAGCTTCTAAAATACCCGGTCTAACCATTTTCATGGCTGTCAAATGCATATCTGCCGTTACGACACAGGCTTTTTCTATTTCAACAATCTCTTCAGCTGTTTTATAATTTCGCTGATTAATAACCCCCATGATAAATGGTAAGGAAGGTTGCTCTTGACCGGGATGTATCCCTAGCCAATACAACAATTTCACCTGATGTTCAGAGCGGTAAGTGGGTAAATAATGTATCTTTTGTCCTTTCTTAGTGGCACTATCCAGATAAGTCGTTACTTCCTTTGCAGGCAAAACAGTAGATATTCCTGCCAGTTCGCTTTTCTCTTTTAAAGTAGGCTGATTCCCCATCCATACTATAGCGTCAATAGAAAGTTCGTCTCCAAAAATGATTTCACGATTATTATCTATATCAATAATAGCTGTCAATCCGGCATAAGGCAAACCAAAATAATAAAGAAAGGTAGAGTCTTGCCTAAAAGCATAAACATTGTCTGCATAGTTACACCCTACTTCTTCATTACCTAGAAACAATAATAATCCGGAACCTAGTTCTTTTTTTAGATGAGAACGTCTATCAACGTACGTTTTTGTGTTAAACATAAATATTATATTTTTCAGTTTGTCTCTCAAAGATAGAAATTATTTGACTAAACAGGCGTAGTACAGCCCATTAATAATTTACGGGCTGGAATATATTGTGGTAGAAATAAAATAAGGTAAGTCTGCTGCTTTTTCTTGCTTATTTTGTCTAATTCAATGGTAATATTATGACCTCAAGCGGCGCTAATGTTCTTTTCGAAATTTGAGGAATATCCAATTCTACAGCTTCTGTCTTATGCGTATTTGAAGCGATTAAGTATTTTGCTTTTTTATCTCCTTTAATCATATAATGCAAATTATTGTTCGCTTCGCTTGCTATTGTTTTCATAAAGAAAATAGGGAAATTGTCTTCTAATTCTTTCACAACTTTTTCTAAAGCATTAAAGACATCCGGCGACTCTGTCCGGTCATTCCAAAACAAAATGCCTGTAGCACCATGAATAATTGCCGTATATATTTGCGACTTTAACACCTTGATAAAATCATTCGTTGATAAATTTGCCGGTTTGGCATATCCATTTCCATCAAAGAAAAGCCAAACAGGTGTGTCCTTGCCGGTACCGGCTTTAATGGCATCGACCGTTACTCCTGCTAAAACTGGATAAGTATTGAAGTCTATGAAAGCATTGATACCAAATACATCGCCGCATCCACTATAGTTTTTAGCACATAGCTTGATATTCTCATAGAAGAGTTCCTTAAGAGTTTCGATATCATAGTCAACATAATAAGCCGTACCATTTACGTATAAAGGTCTTCCATCGTATGTTTTAGCAAAACCCAGCAACGGTCTTTCCTTCATTATTTTAGCATCACTACCTAATGCTTCATAAGGAGGTGTTTGAGGCATTTGTTTATGCTGTTTTAAATACTCCAACTCAAACAAATGAGTATTGGCCTTCCCATTGCCCATCAGGTCTGTAAACACCAAGGTGTTTTTAGCTTGCTTTTTAATGCGCTTGTATATTTGTTCTCCAATCGTAGGATGCCATGACCAGGCACCACCGCCACCATTCACGATTTCATCTATCGGTGCCCAGATATAATCGGCATTTCCGTTTTGGCGAATTGTTGCATGAATAAGACTGTCAATTAGATTGACAAAGGTTGGTTCATTAACCGTGTTTTTCACGAATAGCCTTTTAGCATAATCACTTTCCGGATGTTTTATATCTACACCCGGTACTGTGTTCTGATAAGCTGTCAAAGTATAGTAGAAGCCTTCCGCACCGGTTACCTCAACCCGCTTGTAACGATCTTGCACATCGCCTGAAGGCATATATACTAAGTTATAAAGAGAAGTTTGGTTAAGATAAGAAAGTGCCTCTTTTCGATAAAGAGAAGGGTTTGATTCCATTGCATTCAGGGTATAACCCGGCATATTCCACAAGCCAACAGCAAAAAACTTTTCATGTTTTTTGCTTTGTGGTGACTTGCGCATTACCCATCTGTCCTTTACCGTCCAAGATGACTGTTGACCGACTAAATTGATTGGATATATACATAATAGAAATATCCATAGATAGTTTTTCATAAAAATAGTTTTTATAAGGATTAGTAGCCACTTACTGTGCAAATATCATCTCAGCCTCTTTACGTTGCTGCGCATAAGCTTTTTCAAATTTAGACTTGGCAGCTTTATAAATAAGTCCTCCGAAATGACGCGAATCTTGTGGGCATACCACAATACAACGTCCGCAAGTAATACACTTATCTTTGATTGTTTTACGAGGGTTATCTTCCGGAATAGCATGTGTGGGACATAAGTGTACACAAGTTCCACACTCATCACACTTTTTATTTCCGGAAGGATAAATAGGAATAGAACCCGGCATTTTATAAGGTCTATTGCCCGGCACTGCGATTTCCGGCAGGGTAGCTACACTGTCAATCGAGTTCAATAAGTCTTTTGTTTTTTGCGCAAAGAGAATAATCTCCTTATTGTCTTCATCGTCAGGACGACTCATGCCTACTTTAGGAAATATTGCGTGTTGTGCTATAAAAGCTGCCGCTGAAACAACTTTAAACCCATTTTCTACAACCAGGTCTTTTAACTCAAGCAACGCATCGTCATATTCTCTGTTACCATAAACACACGTGATTACAGCAGGAGATCTATTTCCTTTGAACTGATTTACCGCTGACACAGCAAGGGGTGGAATCCGTCCCGCATATACCGGCATACCTACAAGCAACAAGTCGTTTTCAGATAAAATCACCTCTTCCAAAACAGGGTTTTTAATCATATCGTACTCGACAACTTCACTTGCCAGTTCTTTCCCTAACAATATAACTATCTTTCTAGTGGTATAAGTTGCACTAAAATAAAGAATATGAACTTTTGATATTTGCATAACTAAATACTTTACGTTGTTTTACTACTCAAAACGAATGATTTGCTCTGTAACAGTAGGTCCGTCAACCGTTAACATCCCCTGCTTATCAATATGCATTTCATCCATAAATGCCACTCTTTCGTCGCCCGTCTTTTGGGTACGTGCATGATATACACAAAAATATCTATCTGCAAGATTTAAAACCATGCAATGTCCTGTGCCTGTCACACTACCTCCTTGATCGTCATTTTTCTGAATAACAGGATTGTTTGCAGCCTTTTCATAAGGTCCTAAAGGATTGTCGGATGTCGCATAACCCACTGCATAATATTTACCTCCAAAATAATTAGCAGAGTACATGATATAATAACGTCCATCGTGTTTCAGGGTATAAGAACCCTCAGTCCATCTCCGGTTGACTTCACGCTGTGTGACCGAGCGACTTTCCCATTCAGCCTGGACATCGTCCATTCTCAAAGGAGGTCTTAGTAAAACCTGTGGTTCTCCTATAATAGTTGAAAAGTCTGTAGCCAGTTCCACACCATAAACCCAGCTTTCCTCTATCTCGTCAAACCAACCTTGCTTCTTTGCCCATTCTGCCACTTCGCTTTCTACCGGATGTTTATAACAGCACCTTGAATAGTATAGATAAGCTTTTCCGTTTTCATCATCAAAATAAACATTTACATCTATCACCGGATAGCCGGGATCAAACAAAGGCTTGTCGCTCATATCTATAAATGGTCCGGTAGGTTTATCAGCAACGGCTACTCCTATTCTGAAGTTTTCTCCTTCATTCGTTGGATTTTCCTTCCAGTTTGAGCTAAAAAACAGATAGTATTTACCTGCCCGTTCATATACTTCAGGTGCCCAAAAGCAATCTAGTGTCCATGAGTCCGGGGTTGCTCCGATATATACAAACCCTTCGTCTTTCCAGGCTTTTAAATCGTCTGATGAATAGGCTTTAAATCCTTTAGAAGACTCAAATGTTCCATACATATAGAACTTCCCATCCGATGATTGTAATATAAAAGGGTCTCCAAACTCAACCGGAAGAGGGTTTGTATAGGTATAGACTTCATCTTTCAAGTCAACGTTTTTCTTCTTTCCTTGACTACATGAAGGAAATAAAAGCAGCAAAGCAAACATTAGCTTAAGCAGTTGTTTCATTTTATTTTAGGAGTTTATTCGTTTAAAAAAAGAATAAATATAACGTAATTATTCTATTTGCTGAAATATGCCACTCAGGGGGCATAAGCAGGGAAGTCATTAGACATTACTGCACGGTCGGTTTTTTCTGTAATGTCCCTCCTTCATTGTATTGTTGATTGTTGGGTAATCCTTTCTTGCCTACTCCCTCTTTCATTAACTCTTTCAAGTCATTCAAATAATAATGATAGATGCCTCGAGGGTTTACATCATATTTCTTGCATAAAGAAGCAGCCATACCAACCACCTCACCCATCATACCGGTAGTTCGCATCACACGGGTAGTACCTAGGGCGACATGGGTCACACTGATATTGCGACCTGCCATAAATAAATTCTCTATATTTCTGGAATATAAACAGCGATATGGAATGGGGTAAGGATAGATATTCGTATGCTTGGCTATAGACTTAAACTCCTCACCGGGGAAGTGCTCAGTATTCTTTGGATCAGGATAATGAAGGTCTATGCTCCATGTCGTAGAAGCTGTTCCATCTTCATGAACAACATGCTTACGCAAATCATCTTCTTTCAATACATAGTCGCCCATCAAACGCCTGGACTCACGCTTGCCGGACACATAAGCCACCCACCCTAGTTGACGGTTAGCATACTGACTGTTTTCTTTCATCCGATTCTTTAGATAGCTCCAGTTTGAATAAACAACCAATAAACCATAATCACGTATTCGTTCAAAATCTTTAATTTGATCATAGTTCATCCCTGTCTCCCACGTCCATTCGCCCATCATCACCTTTTCACTATTCTTATCGTTGAATTCGACTCCATAATAAAAGTTAGGAAAAGGAGACGGACTTCCCGCATCTTCCGAATACCATTGAACGGATGCGCCCATCGTCATCTTGTCTGCCTGAGCAGGAGCTGTTTCTTCTCCGTACTCGTCTTTGCTTTCTCGTCCCATCCGATAGTCTGCACCAGACAAATAACCGATAGAGCCATCACCCGTGCAATCGGAAAACAAAGGAGCTTCGAAGCTTAACTCTTCACCAGTCTCAATATGCCTGGTTAAGACTGATACAATTCGATTATCATCCATTTCAACCCCAATAGCCCGAGTATTGGGAAACAGTGTTATGTTACGCTCATTAGCTACAAATACTTCTTTTTTTTCGTCTTCATAGTATTCACCGGGTTGAGCATTGCCTCCTTTAAGTGGCCCGAATTCCTTTTGTAAATTACCTAACTCTTTATAAGGTCCCGCTTCAATACGACCACCTAGATGAACGCGTATTTCAGAACTGTTATTACCTCCTAATACAGGACGGTCGTTGATTAGAGCCACCTTACACCCCAGGCGAGCGGCAGAAACAGCAGCACTGATACCTGCGACTCCACCACCAACAACTACCAGGTCGTAAGTTCCGGCAGTAGCAGGTTCATCCGGTAGATTTTTTATTTTTCGGCGAAAAGCCTCTAATTCTTTAACATCAGTAGGGGGTATTTGCCCTTTCTTAGTCGTAAAGTAAATAGCATCACAACGACCATCAAATCCGGTCAAATCATGCAACCTGATTGTGGTTTGCAATTCTTTGATAGATACTTTGCCTGCTGCCTGCCACATCCAAGATGAACCTTCCGCCCCTAAAAGAGCAGCCAGCTTCTTACCTCCAACAGACAAATTAAACTTACCCGGTCCTTCTCCATCTTTCCACGGAGATGTCCAATTGTATGTTCGTACATATACATAATACTCCCCCTTCTTAGGAAAAACAACTTCAGTATAGGCATCAGCAACTTGCTTGCCCATACCATGAGCCAGTAAATAAGGAGAGCCCATCATATCCATAAACTGCTGGTCAACGACCCAACCTCCTTTATGGTTAAAACTCTCAGCTTCTATAAAAAGCTCATTCGCATGTAAAATGCCGAAAGGAAATAATAGTAGCAAAAAACATATTCTTAGTTTCATACCCGCTGATTATCTGTTTTCTTGCAAAGTAAATGTATGATTACCCGATTGAAGCACAAGTGCTTTTTCACCTTTTATATTAATAGGAAGTGTCAAACTAGCGGAAGTATTAGCCGGAACATTCACTGTATAGGTAATCTTGCGTCCTTTACGTGTCCAACCTGAAAGGATAGTTCCATGCACGGTTTCGTAAGTAACTTCAAACTGATTTAATTCTTTAGCAAAATATGGTTCAAGCGTGAAATGCTTAAATCCGGGCTGCTCATCATCCGGACGTATTCCTCCTATTCCTTTAAAGAGCCATGCCCCTATTTCTCCAAACATCATGTGGTTGTCTGAAATATCGCGGGTAGCATCTAAGTCCCAGTTTTCTAATAATGTGGTAGCTCCATTCACAACCCACCATCCCCATGAGGGATACGTATTTTGGACGGCTACTTTGTAAGCTGCATCTACATATCCATTTTGACTCAATGCATCAAGCAATGCTTTAGCACCTAACACACCAACATCCAAATGAAAATCAGCCTTTTCAACCGCCTTCGCTAAGTTTGCAGCAACTTTCGGAACCATATTGTCAGGCGTAACGCCCCATTTCAACGGAACACTTAACTCAGTTTGCGTTCCACTAGCATAAATACCTGTTTCTGTATTCAAATACTTCTCATTAATAGCAGCTTTAATCTTTGTAGCCAATACACTATAATAAGTATAATCTTCTCCTTTACCCAACAGCTTGGCAGCTTTAGCCAGGATATCAGCATCTACATAAAAATAGACCGATGAGGTCAGTTCTAAAGATGATTGTGATTTCACAGGAACCCAGTCTCCTCTACCCCATGAAGTCAGTCCATTCGGACTGTTTCTGTCTACATAATCAACATAGCGCTTGATATTTTCATAATTATCAATCAAAGGTTTCATATCTCCATAAAACACATAAAGATTCCAAGGGATAAGCGCAATAGTACTTGTCCAGTCCAAACCATTAGCCGTTCCATATCCCCATCCACTGGTAGGAATGATATCCGGCAATACACCATTCGGTTGCTGTTCATCCCGATGATCCCCCAACCATTTTTCATAAACCGTGATACCATCAAAGTTAAATAAAGCAGTTTCTATCGCTAAGTGCCCATCTCCTGTCCAACCATTCTTTTCTCTTTGCGGGCAATCTGTCGGATAGCCCATCAAATTAGATAAATACGCATTGTTAGTTGCTTTCCAAAGCTTATTAATCAAATCAGACGATGAGGTTAGCTTACCCACCGAAGGTACATCACTATGCATAAAGTAAGCGGTCAGGTTTTCGACTGTCAGCTCCATCGGGCTTTGTGTTACAACTTCAACATAGCGGAACCCTTTATAGTTGAACTTCGCCATAAATTCATCCTGCTCACCACTAAGGATAACAATATCCGTTTGAAAAGGGTCTGTATCATCTGTCGGACGATAATAAACATCTATATTAGATAAATCCGCATGACCATCCGACTTCAATCTTTCTGTATGAATAAGGCGAATGGTATCTCCTTTTACGCCTTGGATATTTAAACCGGTCACTCCTGACATATTTTGGCCAAAATCATATAACCAATGATTAGGTGAAAGCTGTTTAATAGCTATAGCTTCTAGGCGATCAACGTTCCTAATGGGTTGCAACTGTTGTGATTCAATCTTAGTCGAAGGAGCACTTCGCAGCCTTACTCCTCCCCATTGCGAATCGTCAAAGCCGGGTTTATTCCAACCCTTTTGTTCCAAGTTTGTATTGACATGTTCTGCTGTATAAATACTATTGAAAACCACAGCTCCTCCGGATGTTTTCCAGCCTAAGTCGGTAGAAACAGTTTCTTCTGTTCCATCCGTATATTTGATGCGTAAATCTAAAGCAAAAGCAGGACGATTTCTCCAAGGTGCACGGTGAAAGTCCCATACAGCCATCGACTGATGATTATACCATCCATTACCAAGCAAAACACCTATGGCATTTTCTCCTTTTTGCAGAGATTCTGTCACATCGTGGGTAACGTACAGGTTTCTACGATCAAAACGAGTATAGGTAGGGTCTAGTCGTTGATTACCAATTTTCTCTCCATTCACATAAAGTTCAAATAACCCTGCCACTGCCACATAAGCTCTGGCCGATAGAATTTCTTTGTCAGCTTTAAATTGTTTTCTAAAATAAGGAGCCGGTTTGTATGAAATATCCTGATGGTCGCTTATCCAACTGCCTTGCCAATTAGATAAATCCATCATACCTGTTTCAAATGAAGATATCACCGGTTGAGCTTTTTTATATTCTTTATCCCATACAGTAATACTCCAGTAATATCGTGTAAATGGCTTTAGTTCAGCACCTGAATAGGTTACTAAATTTGACTCTTCTTTGACTACACCGGTATCCCATAAAAGATTGTTGCCTTTTATCAAGTCCAGTGAATCTGTACCAACGGTTATTTGATAAGCTTGCTGATGTGCATTTAAGCGTGCATCATTGAGCATCCAAGATAATCGAGGATGTGGGTTGTCAATCCCTAGAGGAGCGACAAGATAGTCGCAACGAAGATTCATCACTTGGCAATCGTTAGCATATAAATAGCTGTTTATTGCACACAAAATGATTGTCATAAAAAGGGTAAGTGATTTTTTCATAGGTTCTTTCATTTATGCGTAAAAGTATTTAAGGACTCAAATTTAATCAAAATGAGAAAGAAAAGGAAGTTTCATACCTGCAGAAATCTAAAGTAGCCTTTAAAATGCCTGCAGGTACGATAAAACAAGACAAAGCTTGTAGTCGTATATTATATTAAAAGTGGAAATCTTCTTCCAGCACCTCAATGATACTTTTCTTATCGCCTACAATCCATATAATATCATCCTTTTGTAAAACAGTAGACGCAGAAGGATTGATTTCATAACCTGATCGTCTCTCAATTCCCACTACAAATATTTTACCCTTTCTTCCAATTTGAGATTCCAGCAAACTTTTCTGATTTAGTCCGGAGTTCTCATCAATAATTAAGGACAAGAGTTTAATTTTTGAGTTTGGATCTTCATTTTGAATTTTTGAGAATGCATGAATAGACATCAAGTAATCACTATCCAAAATGATTTTATTTTTATCTCTTGCCACACGGTTGATTTGCATAATACTACCAACCACCTTTATTATATCGTGGGCTTGCAACATAAAATCACCATTCGGAATCATCACTTCTTCCGAACCTCTATAAACTGCTACAATCAAAATGCCGTATCTTTCTCTAAGATCCGTATCCTTCAACTGTTTATTCTCATATTCTGATGATTCTTCAATAGAAAACCTACCGATATATAAGTTTTGCTCAATAAAACTTTCATCATCTAGTTCGAAGGTAGTAATCCCTTCTTTTTCTTTTGATTGTCTTCTCTTTTCTTCAATTATGCGTTCATTGAAGTTTACGATAAAACGGTATTCAATATTCCAATAGAGTTTAAGTAAAAACTTGGATCGAACAAGTATAAAAAATAAGGATATAGCAGCGATTGCAGAAAGCCATATAGGGCTATCCAATAGTTTCCATAAAACATAATAAACAAAGCCGAAAGCAATCAAATACCGGATGACGATAAGTGAAGAAAGAATAAATCGCAATCGGATGCCTTGTTTCCACAAAGTAAGAATCATCAATGGTTGTTCTCTGCCCCGATAATACACCAATCCTTTTAATATTGGTGCAAGAGCAAGTAGTGTGAGTACTAAAGTAATAATATTAGCCCACAGCGGTTGAAGATAATTAGCAAGAAATGGTTGAAGAAAACCAACTGCAATCAATACACCTGCAAGGCCTAACGATGCAAAGATGATTATATTAAACAGATAGCTTTTAATGAAATCGCCCCAGACTGAAGTGGTTGACGGGTTAGCCAACCGCATATCTTTGGCCACAATTCGCTCTTTCATACCTACAGGAATCGTTCTCATCATGATATTATAAGCCCCTGTTCCAAAAGTCATCAGATAAGGAGTTGTAAAAGTGGTCAATACAGACACGGCGATAATAATGGGATAAATAAAATCATCTGCTAATTTGTAAGCTATGGCTGTACCGGCAACAATAAAAGCAAACTCTCCTACCTGAGCCATACTAAAGCCCGACTGCACTGAAGTAAGCATCGACTCTCCTGACCAACGAGCTCCTATCGTTGTAAATACTATTTTCCCAACCAATACTAAACCACTAATTAGTAAAATACTTACATAATTATCAGCTACAACCAAAGGATCCATCATCATACCCACAGATACAAAAAAGATAGCCCCAAAAAAATCTTTAATTGGTTTTGTTACACGTTCTATATTTTCAAGTGCTACAGTTTCAGCCAGAATAGACCCCATAATAAAAGCACCTAAGGCAGAAGACAGCTCTACTTTAGTAGCAAACACAACCATAGCCAAACAAAGCCCCAAAGATACAATCAGCAAGGTCTCATCATTAAGCCATCGTTTGGTCATTTTAAGCAATGTGGGAATAATAAAAATACCGCCTACCACCCAGACAGTCATAAAGAATAATAGCTTACCTATACTCAGAATGATTTCAGTACCTTCAAACTGTGTACTTACAGCGATAGTTCCTAAGAAGACCATCACCAATATGGCAAACAAATCATCAAATATCAATATACCAAACACTACCTCCGTGAAGTGTTTTCCTTTATATTTTGGTTCTTCAAACCCTTTAACAATAATAGTGGTAGAAGATAGGCACAACATACTACCCAGTATCAGGCTGTTCCAATGCCCCCAACCCATCCACATGCCTAAATAGTATCCGGTGACTCCAAGCCCTATAATAATAGCTATCAGGGTTATAAAACCGGTCTTTCCATTCTTAATCAGTTTCTTAAAACTAAACTCCAGCCCCATGCCAAAGAGCAGGAATATCACACCAATCTCCCCCCATATAGTAATACTTTCCGTGTCCTGAACAGTCGGGAAAAAGTCAAAATGTGGACCGGTTAGAAATCCGGCAATGATATAGCCCAACACAATAGGCTGTTTTAACCATTTAAAAATGATAGTGACTAGCCCTGCTACTATAAGCATAAAGGCCAAGTCATTTATTATTGCGGGTAAATGAGTCATAGAGGATGAATAAAGTTTGTTATTCTAATTGGTAGTTTCTTAATCAATCATGTAAAATTATAGAAAAAACCTCAATTTATTCAGAGAATGAACTATCGATATAATTTATAAACTCTATACTCACCTTCAGTTAGTGAGTATAACCGCTTGTTTTTCGCCTATTAAATGTGTATTTTTACAATAAGAAATAGTCCATACTGCATTGGTAACTAAAGCAATTAAAGGGATTCGAACAAATAAAGATTTATCAAGTCTGCTCACTGTAAATCCTAAATATCGAAGCTTCTGCTTTTTAAGAACATCCAAACAAAAAAGAAATGATGAATAACGATTATGAAGTATTACTGAAAGAACGAGACATAAAACCCACTGCTCTGCGTATTCTCATCATCAAGGAAATGATGAGTTTTAATCGGGCATTCAATTTGTCTGATTTAGAAAGGGCACTTGATACAGTTGATAAATCAACAATATCAAGAACAATCAATCTTTTTCATAAGCAGCAGTTAATCCATAGTTTTGACGATGGGTCGGGCTCCATAAAATATTCTCTTTGCAAACGTAATTGCCATTGCAGTCTGGAGGAATCTCATGCACACTTCTACTGTAACTACTGTAAACAAGCATTTTGTTTACAGAATATTCATATACCTAAGTTCGATTTAGCTCCCGGCATGCAAATAGAAAGTGTCAATCTGGTTATCAAGGGATATTGTGGTAAATGCCGCAAGTTTGCAACTTAGTTGCACACCTTTGTCTATATCTTTGAGTAAAAAGATAAAGAAATGGACAAACAGCATACAGGTTTTCACTGCGCATCTTGCGAGATTCACTCAACTGATTCTCATCAAGAACATGCCAACTCTACCACAATGTATATCCCTTTAGGGATTAGTTTTCTACTACTTATGGGAGGTATAGCGGCAGACTATTTCTGCAAAGAGCTATTCCATTCGTACTTTCGATTCACTTGGTACTTGCTGGCTTATATACCTGTCGCCTACCCGGTTATAAAAGAAGCATTTGCACTAATTGCTCAGAAAAGCATCTTTACCGAATTTACATTAATGTCTATAGCAACCTTAGGTGCTTTTTCTATTGGCGAATATCCGGAAGGCGTTGCCGTTATGTTATTCTACACGATTGGCGAGCTCTTTCAAGATTCAGCAGTAAACAAAGCTAAGCGTAATATTCAATCACTGCTGGACAGCAGACCCGATACAGCTACTAGAATAAAAGATGGAAATACGCAAACTGTTTCTCCCGAGCAAATCAAAATAGGTGAACTTATACAAGTAAAAGCGGGCGAAAAAGTTCCTTTAGATGGTGTTATGATCTCAACGTCCAGCAGCTTTAACACCTCTGCTTTAACCGGAGAAAGCCGTCCGAGAACAATCAGAAAAGGAGAAACTGTTTTAGCCGGCATGCTTAACATGGAACATGTTATTCAAATAGAAGTATCTAAAGTGTACCAAGACAGTTCATTTGCTCGAATTATTAAGATGGTGCAAGAAGCATCCTCGCGAAAAGCCCCAACAGAGCTATTTATCCGCAAGTTTGCGAAAATATATACTCCTATTGTATTTCTTTTAGCTTTGCTGATTACGTTAATCCCTTATCTCTTTGTCAGCACATACGTGTTTCAGGATTGGTTGTATCGGGGACTTGTTTTCTTAGTCATTTCATGTCCATGTGCTTTGGTTATTTCTGTGCCTTTAAGCTATTTTGGAGGGATTGGAGCCGCATCCAAAACAGGTATTCTTTTCAAAGGTGCAAACTACCTTGATTTAATGAACAAGGTAAATACATTGGTAATAGATAAAACGGGCACACTCACTCACGGAGTTTTCGATGTTCAAGCGATTGTTCCTGCCAATGGGTATACTAAAGACGACCTTCTTCATTATGCAACAGCCATAGAGAAATTCTCTAATCACCCCATTGCTAAAGCAATTGTTAGTTTAAGCATCGCTGACGATAAGAATCATCTAGCAACTGATATTCAAGAGATAGCAGGCCAGGGCTTAAAAGGACGTATCAACAGCAGGGAGGTATTAGTAGGAAACGCTAGATTAATGAAAAGTCATTCGATTCAGTACGACCCATCAATCGACTCAATAGCTGAAACAACTGTCATGGTCGCTATTAACCAAACGTATGCGGGATATATAACAATTGCAGATAAGTTGAAAGCAGATGCCGAAACAATGATAAAAACGATACATCATTATGGGATTCAAAAAATAATCATGCTGAGTGGAGACAAGCAGGCAATCACCACAAATACAGCTAGGCAATTAGGTATTCAGCAAGCATACGGCAGTTTGTTACCGGCTGATAAACTAGAACATATGAAACGACTAAAGGCTGACTCAAGCAACATCGTTGCATTTGTAGGTGATGGAATAAACGATGCCCCTTCTCTTGCTCTAAGTGATGTAGGTATTGCTATGGGTAATATGGGTAGTGATGCTGCTATTGAAGTGGCAGATATTATCATTCAAACAGACCAGCCATCAAAGATTATTACAGCCGTAAA
This sequence comes from uncultured Parabacteroides sp., assembly GCA_964610765.1. Taxonomy (GTDB): domain Bacteria; phylum Bacteroidota; class Bacteroidia; order Bacteroidales; family Tannerellaceae; genus CAZSWS01. Next base: position 25,467 of record CAZSWS010000017.1, on the reverse strand, counting down.
AATAGCTCGTTCTACACGTAAGGTAGTTTATCAAAACATCTTTTTAGCACTATTCATCAAGCTTATTATACTTGTCTTGGCCGCTCTAGGTATAGCCACCATGTGGGAAGCTGTCTTTGCTGATGTAGGTGTAGCACTTCTAGCTATATTGAATGCTGTGCGTATTTTGAAAATGAAGTTTTAGGCAAGAAGTAAGAAAACACTGCTCTATAATGGTGCTTTACGGAAGGAAGGTTATGATATTACTCGACTTCCTCTTCGTCAGGTATATACAGGGTTTCAACCTTTAGCAGACGACTTCGTAGACGTTCCATCTCACTTTTGCGTATACGCAAAGTCATCTCGCAAGTCATCTCAAACTCTTGCGAAAGCACCTCCGGATTATCTTCCTTTACAATTCGCATTACACTGTTTAACGAAGGGTATTCAAAACGAATAGTGATTTCTTCATCCACCGTTTTTTCTATTATTGTAGCAGCAGCAATTGCTTCGGCAGCAGCGGTACGATATGCCACAATAAGTCCTCCGGTTCCTAATTCAATACCTCCAAAATAGCGAATCACAATAATTAAGATATCCGTCAGCTCATTCGAGTTTATTTGCCCAAGAATAGGTTTCCCGGCTGTTGACGAAGGTTCTCCATCATCATTTGCTCTAAAGCTCATTCGGTCTGCTCCCAGCATATACGCCCAACAGACATGACGTGCATCGTAGTATTTCTTTCGATATTCGTCAATGATTTCTTTGGTTTCTTCAACCGTTCGAACCGGAAAAGCATAAGAGATAAACTTACTTCGCTTCTCGGTGAAGTATCCTTCTGATTGTTGAGTAATGGTTTTATAGGTATCGTCCATAGGCTTTTAATATCAATCAGGAATACGTGCTCCTTGTTCTTCACTAAACGCTTTGAAATCTTTCATGATTTCTTCAATCTCTTCTATGAAATAAGGGTCTTTCACCTTTTCCTTTACTTCTTTATAATAGCTTTCTATAGCAGGCAATGCACATATATCTTTTCCTCTCAGCAAGAAGTAGGGTTCATCGTTAATATTGCATTGTTTAATCATTTGTATCGGATTCTTCATCACTTTTTATGTTTTTGTTTTAATTCTTTTTTCAAAAAAGCAGCTGTATAGCTTCCTTTTTTACTGGTTGACAATGCTTCGGGCGTTCCACTAAATAACACCTGTCCACCGCCTCTTCCTCCTTCAGGGCCCATATCTATGATATAGTCTGCCGATTTTATAATATCTAAATTATGCTCAATAATAATTACTGTATTCCCTTTATCGACCAAACGGTTTATAACATCAAGCAACACACGTATATCTTCAAAGTGGAGTCCGGTAGTCGGTTCATCCATCACATACAGCGTCTTTCCGGTGTCTTTTTTCGCCAATTCAGTAGCTAGTTTAACCCGTTGGCTTTCTCCTCCCGAAAGTGTTGTTGAAGGCTGTCCTAATTTGACATATCCCAAACCCACATCTTGAAGCACTTTCACCTTAGATAAGATAGAAGGGATGTTTTCAAAAAACTCTACCGCCATATTGATAGTCATATCTAACACATCGGCAATAGACTTACTCCGAAAGCGCACTTCCAGTGTTTCACGGTTATATCGTTTACCATGACACTCCTCACAGGGAACTAATACATCGGGTAAAAAATTCATCTCGATTGTTTTATATCCATTCCCTTTGCAAGTTTCACAACGTCCACCCGGCACATTGAAAGAAAAGCGTCCGGGCTTATATCCTCTTATCTTTGATTCAGGAAGTCCCACAAACAGGTTGCGTATATCTGAAAATATATTCGTATAGGTAGCCGGATTACTGCGTGGAGAACGACCAATGGGTGATTGGTCTACGCTAACAATCTTATCAATGTATTCTATTCCTTTTATAGACTTATAAGGTAATGGTACTTGTAGTGAACGATAAAAGTGTTGGCTCAAAATAGGTTGAAGTGTTCCGTTTATCAATGAAGACTTACCGCTACCTGAAACGCCTGTCACACAAATTAATGTTCCTAATGGGAATGATGCTTTTACCTCTTTTAGGTTGTTACCACTAGCTCCTTCAATAGTTAAGACCTTGCCATTGCCTTTTCTTCTTTGTTCAGGTGTAGGTATTTCCATTTGACCATTCAAATAGGCAGAAGTCAACGTATCAGCCTTTAGCATTTCCTTAGGTGTACCCGCAAAAACAACTTCTCCGCCCAGTCGACCGGCTTTTGGACCTAGGTCGACCACAAAATCAGCATTGAGCATCATGTCTTTATCGTGCTCAACAACTACAATCGAGTTGCCCGTATCTCGCAGTTTCTTAAGTGATTCAATCAAACGGATATTATCTCGTTGATGCAAGCCTATACTGGGTTCATCCAAAATATACAACACATTTACTAACTCACTACCAATTTGAGTAGCTAAGCGTATCCGCTGGCTTTCCCCACCTGAGAGAGTAGCAGACGGTCGGTTGAGCGACAAGTAATCTAAGCCTACATCCAATAAGAAACGTACGCGCGAACGTATTTCTTTTAATATTTCTACTGCGATTATGCGTTGTTTTTCATCCAAACGATTATCTAAGTCTTCAAGCCATACAGCTAGTTCAGATATATCTAAAGAGGCTACTTCAGCAATATTTTTTTCGTCAATCTTATAACTTAGTGCTTCTTTGTTGAGTCGCTGCCCTTTACATTCAGGACAAACAGCTGTGCTTATAAACTGATCCGCCCATTTTTGTGCAGAGGCTGATGCGTCTGATTCTTGTTGCATAAGGATATATTTTGCCACCCCTTCATATGCATACATATAGTTTGAGTTTCCTAATGATTCATTCGAAATCTTCAAGCGTTTATCCGTTCCATTCATGATTTCATCCATGCACTCTTCAGGAATATCTTTTATAGGTGTTTTTAACGTTACACCATGGCTTTTACATAGCGACTCTATCTGCCAAAATATCAATGTATTCCGATATTTACCTAAAGCAGTGATTCCACCATTGTAAATAGACAATGAGGGCTTCGGAACAATTTTATCCATATCCAACAAGTTCACCTCTCCTAAGCCTTTGCAGCGCGGACAAGCTCCATAAGGAGAGTTGAATGAGAAATTATGAGGGGCGGGCTCACTATATGAAAGTCCGGTTAATGGCGACATAAGTCTACGGCTATAAAAACGCACTTCGTCGGTATCGGCATCCAATAAAAGGACTAAACCGTCACCTTGCTTCATGGCTACTTTCAGGCTCTCCTTCAATCGTTTTTCGTCTGAAGCTGATACAACCATCTTATCTATCACAACCTCCACACTGTGTATCTTATAACGGTCTAGGCGCATTCCATGCAGTATCTCACGCATTTCTCCATCTACACGAACATTCAGATATCCTTTTTTACGTAGTTGTTCGAAAAGTTCTTTGTAGTGTCCTTTCCTATTCCGTACTACCGGAGCAAGAAGATAAGTTCGTTTACCTTGATAGTCTTCAAGAATACGATCCAATATCTGCTCATCGGTATATTTGACCATCTTCTCACCACTCAAATACGAATAGGCCTCTCCTGCTCTAGCATAGAGTAAACGAAGAAAGTCATACACTTCGGTAGTAGTCCCAACAGTTGAACGTGGATTTCGATTAGTTGTTTTCTGTTCAATAGAAATAACCGGGCTTAGTCCATTGATTCGGTCTACGTCAGGTCTCTCTATATTTCCTAAAAAGCCTCTTGCATAGGCAGAGAATGTTTCAATATATCGTCTTTGTCCTTCAGCAAACAGCGTATCAAAAGCAAGTGAAGACTTGCCGCTCCCACTCATACCCGTTATGACGGTCAGTTGATTACGGGGAATTTCTACATCTATGTTTTTGAGATTATGCACACGGGCTCCCAACACTTCTATTTGCCCTTCTTCTATTCTTTCTTTGTCGTTAGACATCTTTTGTTATTAACTTTCTAGTAATTTTTAGAAATAAATTTCGCTTAATGAAGTTACCAAATACTATTTTATTCGGCAATCCATCGTTTATCATGAACATACGAATTAGGTAAATCATACATCATGGATTCTTTATCCGGAATATCTATCTGATATGATTTTCCACCTACTTCCAAATTGTCAGAGATCAGCCAACTATTGAACCTTTTTAAGTCAGCGTATGTAATCCCTTTATTTTTAGCATAACTCACTAATTGGGGAATATTAGCAGATACTTCATCCGAATGACAGGCTATGGGCTTATATAAATCATGAGGACGAATAACAAAGCCATACTTGTACGGATTCTCAAAAATAGCTTTTATAGCCATCATACGAAACACATACCTACTGGTTTCTTCTACTAGCCACAAGTCAAATGAGCTATCTACCTGCTGATTTGTAAGCGAGCTACTGATTCTGCCCATGCCGGCATTATATGAAGCTGCCACATTAACCCAATCACCATATTTCCGATAAGCATCTTTTAGATACTTACAGGCAGCCTCGGTTGATTTAGCCACATGCCTACGCTCATCTATCGTATTCGTGATGACTAGACCATACTGTTTGCCCGTACCTGAAAGGATTTGCCACATACCCACCGCTTTTGCAGGCGAAACAGCATTTACGTTCAGACTACTCTCAATCACTGCCATATACTTAAAGTCGTCTGGAATATCGTGAGCTTTCAATATGGGCTCTATAATCGGAAAATAACGATTTGCTCGCTTAAAGAGTAGCAATGTCGTTGAATGAAAATAAGTAAAACTAGATATTTCACGATCATACCCTTCTCGCATATTGTATCTTCTTAAATCAATTTCTTGATTACAAAAGCTTACTTTCTCCGGTGTTTCAGGAGTAACTGTAAAGGCTGCAACCTGAGGCTTATGGTCTTCTGCCTTCTCCGGATTATCAGAGCTCATCGTAAAACAAGCCGTCAGTCCGGCAAGCAACAGAATCAACGAACTCCAAAATACTTTTTTATTTCTCATTATCCTATTATTTCTTTCATTCATAATATACGGATTTCTCTATTCGGACTAATAGATACACCTTTATAGCCAATCTTTTTTCTCCCAGTTATACAGCAACTGAAGTACATCCGTTTACAGAAACTTCTTTATGTGTTTTTTCTGAAACTTCAAAATTACTACATATTCTTTCAACAGCAAAAATATCAAATGCCGCTAATCATCGAATATCTATACAATTCTTTTATATTTGCATTGTTATTGTTTATCATTTAAGAAAGTATATATGAAGCGTTCACTGTTTTTAATTGTTTTGTTGTCATTTACAATGAGTATCATCTATTCTAATGCACAAAGCAATAACATACAAGAAAACAATATATTTTATCATACCATTGAAAGAGGACAAACAGTCTATTCTATCGCTACGATGTATGGTGTTTCGACTGAAGACATCTACCGATTAAACCCCGAAAGTAAAAAAACAATCAAAGCCGGTAGTAAACTGAAAATACCTCAAAAAGAAGCATTCTCTACTACGTCATCACCCGAAGAGGCCTTTGTGTTTCACACCATCCAGGCAGGCGAAACATTGTATCGCCTTACAACTATTTACAACATTACAGCAGAAGATATATTAAAAGCGAATCCAGGATTATCCATCAACACATTTAATGCGGGTAAAACCATTCGAATCCCACCTACTAAGATAGAAGACCTTCCCACTACCGAGCAACAAGAGGTCATGAAGTTCATAGATTATAAAGTCAAAAAAAGAGAAACTATTTACCGTATTACGCGCAAATTCGGTATCTCAAGCAGCGAATTATTGTCACATAACCCTGAACTTAAAAAGGGAGTGAAAGAAGGAATGGTCTTAAAAATACCGGTTACAACCGAAGAGTTCATCACCTATGAAAAACCGGAAATGTCAGAGAAAGAAGTCAACGATTTACTTTCCACGAAAGAAGCAAAAGAGCCGGTTAATCAAATTAAAGTAGCTTTAATGCTGCCATTTAATGCAGAGCAGGCAGTTCCTTCAGAAGCGACCGCTCGCTTTATAGAATATTATGAGGGTCTTTTAGTTGCTGTTGATAGTCTGAAAGGTCAAGGTGTTTCTACAAACCTCTCTGTATATGATACAGGTGAAGGAACGGATAAAATCAGCCGGATCTTTGAAGAGCCTGATTTTAAAGAGAACAACCTCATTATTGGTGCAGTCAAAAATGACCAAATTGCTATATTGGCTGAATATGCTAAGACTAATGAAATCAACTATGTGATTCCATTCACTTCTCAAAATGACAATGTCTTAAAAAACCCCTATATCTTTCAGGTCAATACGCCTCACTCTTACCTCTATTCAAAAGCAGCACAAGCAGCTATTGAGCTATTTAAAAGTAACAATATTATACTTGTTCATATGAATGACGGGGATGCGGAGAAAACGGACTATATAGAAACTTTAAAAATGGAACTTAAACAACAAAATATTCCATTTAAAGAAACCAAGTTTAATGCTGCCACTTTCCTAACTGATGTAGAAAAGCACATTGACCCCAATAAAGCCAATGTATTTATTCCCACCTCAGGTTCATCAAGAGCATTAAATAATATACGTCTGCCACTCAGACAGCTAAGAGAGGAGAAGCCTCAATACCTGATTACTTTATACGGCTATCCGGAATGGCAAACCTATACAGAAGAAAGCTTGGAAGACTTTTATCTTTTAAACACTTATATCTATTCATATTTTTATGCAGATGATTTGAATCCACAGGTACAATCTTTTTACAACAAGTATAAAAGGTGGTACACCAAAATGCCTATCAATTCTTTCCCTAAATATGGGCTGTTAGGTTTTGATACCGGATACTATTTCATCAATGCTATTCATAAATTTGGAAAGAACTTTGAGGTGAATATTGATAAGACATCACATAGAAGCTTGCAAACCGGATTTAACTTTGAACGGGTGAACAACTGGGGAGGATTTATTAACACCAACCTTTTCATTATTCATTACAAACCTGACTTTACCCATACACGAACAATTTTCAACTGATAAATGAAAAAGTACTTATTCATCCTATTTATATTTGCTATTACTTATCAAGGAGTTACGGCACAAGAGGCATTTCGACAAGAACTGGCTGTTGGTGCCTCTTTTGGTATGAATTTCTCGTCAGTATCCTTTGCGCCTAAAGTGCAAAGCAAATTGATGCAAAGCTTCAATGCCGGATTAATGCTGCGCTGGAAAACACAGATGCATCTAGGACTACAAGCTGAGATTAACTATTCAATACAAGGCTGGGAAGAAGACTTTAAAGAGCATAATAGCCCGAAGCTAGCTTATAAGAGAGAAATGGCCTATGTAGAGCTTCCTATTATGACGCATCTCTTTGTTGGTAATAAATCATTTAAAGCATATTTGAATGTTGGGCCTAAGATTAGCTATCTCCAGGATGAGGAAATCAATTCGCACATAGACCCAAACGAACTAAATGCTTACATTAATAGCACCGGGAAAATACCACCTTCTGCACAACATGACCTCAAAGTGCAAAACAAGTTTGACTGGGGACTTTGTGGAGGTCCGGGCATTGAAGTAACTACAAAATTTGGAATATTTCTTTTAGAAGGACGCTACTCCTACTCTTTCAGTGATATTTTCTCGACCAAACGAGGAGAAGGAGATTATTTTAGTAAAGCTGCCAACCAAGTTATCTCAGTTAAAATAGCCTACCTCTTCCCATTAATCAAATAGGCTAAATATGCATGGGACTATAACCCTAGTCAGTCTTTTTTTTTTGGACAGACCAACCAAACTTACCAATAAGGTCACCTAGTTCATAATAATTGCCATGTACATAAACTAGCAAGTTGGCTTTTTGCATATCAAATGCTCCGGTTTCATCGTCTAAATATTGTGTGTCAGCTTTCACATTCAGCACATCAGCTATGAACATATCATGGCTACCTAAAGCCATCACCTCTTTCACACGACATTCGATACAGAGGGGCGACTCTTCCACGATTGGAGCTGACACAAGAGATGCCTTTCCCGGTGTCAAATTCATTTCTTTAAATTTAGCATGGTCTCTTCCAGAATTAACACCACACCAATCTGTAGCAAATGCCATATCAACCGTTGTCAGATTGATAACAAACTCCATAGAACGCTTTAATATGGGATAAGAATAACGAGATGGACGGACTGAAACATAACACATCGGCGGATTAGTACAGATAGTACCCACCCAACTTGCCGTAAACAGGTTATACTCTTCCTCATCAGCTCCAACAGATATTAAAGCAGCAGGCAAAGGATAAATAAGTGTGCCCGCCTTCCAATCAGTTTTCATCTTTATTTAATCGTAATATTCTCTTTATTAATTTTTCGTTCGCAATAGTGACAGCGTATAGTTACACTCTCTTTATCTATCACATGAAAATAGGAAGCCATTGGCTCTTGATTACTGATACATTTAGGGTTGTTGCAACGCACAATATCAATAAGTTTGTCCGGCAGGCTTACACGTTTTTTCTCAACCACCTCAAAGTCACGAATGATATTTAAGACCACATTAGGTGCAATTAGCGCAATACGATTGATCTCATTTTCCTCAAAAAATTTATCCGCAATTTTTATCACCCCTTTCTTCCCCATCTTTTTGCTGGCAAAGTTATTACCGATGGTTATCATGTGCTTATGAAGTCTATCTAACCCCAATAGTGAAGCCACTTTAAAAAGTTGATCGGGGGGAATATGATCAATAGCTGTTCCGTTTTCCAATGCAGCTACTTGGAGCTCTTTTTTCTTTTCGGGAGACATATCTTTCTAAGAATTAATTTTCATTCAACTTCAATACCTAATACTTCACAAAGAATTGCTTCGCGCACATAGAGTCCGTTTTTAGCCTGCTGAATATAATAGGCTTTCGGATTGTCATCTACATCATACGAAATTTCGTTGACACGAGGCAATGGATGTAGAATACGAATGGTATCCTTGCTGTTTGCCAACATCTTATTATCCAGAATATACACATTTTTCACCCGCTCATACTCTACCGGATCCGTAAAACGCTCTTTCTGAACACGTGTCATATATAGTATGTCGGTCTGATTGATGATTTCTTCTGTAAAAGCCACATGTTCATAATACTTTATCCCATGCTCTTCGCAAAACTGCTTCTGTTCGTCCGGCATATGCAATTCTTCAGGCGCAACAAAATGGAAAGTTGGATTAAAATGTGACATCCCTACAATTAATGAATGTACCGTACGCCCATATTTTAAATCACCTACGAGGGTTATCGTCAAATCAGACAGCCCATTTTGTGTTTTACGAATGGAGTATAAATCAAGCAGGGTTTGTGACGGATGTTGATTAGAACCATCTCCGGCATTTACCACCGGTATGTCTGTGATTTCTGAAGCATAGCGAGGAGCTCCTTCCAGAAAATGACGCATGATGATTACATCTGCATAATTACTCACCATGGAAATAGTGTCTTTCAGCGACTCACCTTTCGTTGAACTCGAAGTGGCAGCATCTTGAAAACCGATCACTCGCCCTCTTAGGCGATTGATGGCCGTTTCAAAGCTCAAACGAGTACGTGTAGAAGGTTCAAAAAAAAGTGTGGCTGCTACTTTTCCTTTTAATAGGTTACGATCAGGATTTTCCTCAAATTTAGCTGCATTATCTAAGATGCGCAGGATATCCTCTTTTGAATATTGTTCGATGGAAACTAAGCTCTTGTTATTCATTTTAGCTTTTACTTTCAATTGTGACAAATATACAGTAAAAAGTCTACTTTTTGAACGATAAAAAGTCGTTATTAGCTTTTAAATCAAAAAAACATCACCTGCGAAAACAAACCCTTTTCAGTAGAACCCCATATTGTCTTAAAATCATACGCATCAAGGTGAAAGAAAACCCGCTAAGACTAACGGTCGAAAATAATGGACCTCTCCTATCTGATGATATCATACAGAATCTATTTACTCCGTTTTATAGCACCAAAGCTGATGGACAAGGGGTAGGACTCATGTTTGTACGTGAGGTGCTTTTAAATCACCAGTGTAAGTTTGATTTCTACTCAGACAATGAATGGACTATTTTTGATATTTATCTATCATAAATACAATGGAAACACTTTAGCAACTCACTGAAATAAGTCAGTAGTTGCTAAAAAGCATTATCTTTACTTGTCAATTCGACCAGTTAAAAGTAGTTGAATGATATATTCCATTTAGAAATATACGATTGAATATGGATTTACGAACAGTAAATGTTATTAGATACATCACTCCCTTACGTGAAGGGGGTTCTCTGCCGGCGTTGGCTGAAGCAGATGATGATTATAAATACGTAGTTAAATTCAGAGGCTCAGGACATGGTACAAAAGTATTGGTTTCTGAACTATTAGGAGGTTTGATCGCACATCACCTGGGATTGAACATGCCGGAATTGGTGTTTATCTATCTAGATGAAGCCTTTGGACGAACTGAAGGGGATGAAGAGATTCAAGATTTACTTCAGGCTAGTCAAGGACTCAATATGGGGCTTCACTTTTTATCTCCTGCATATACTTTCGACCCGGTTGCTATTGAGATTGATCCGCTACTTGCATCAAAAATTGTATGGTTAGATGCCTACATCACCAATATTGACCGTACAGTTAAAAACACAAATATGCTGATGTTTCATCATGAACTATGGTTAATTGATCATGGGGCTTCTTTTTATTTTCACCATACATGGAGTAACTGGGAAAAATCAGCATTAAGTCCTTTCCCCTACGTCAAAGACCATGTACTACTCCCTTACGCCAGTGAATTGGAGGAAGTGGATAAGCAGTACACTGCTTTGATGAATGACGAAACCATAGAAAAGCTTGTGAATATGCTTCCGGAAGACTGGCTAAACTGGAATAGTCCGGAACTTTCAGTGGCTGAGATTCGAGAGGTATATAAGCAGTTTTTAAGAATCAGGAGAGACCATTCTCAACTTTTTATAAATGAAGCGCAAAATGCAAGGAATGCACTTATATGAATATGCTGTTATTCGCGTTGTTCCTAAGATTGAGCGCGAGGAGTTCATCAATGTAGGCGTCATTATCTTTTCTAAAAAAGAGCAATACATTGGGATTAAATACTATATCAATAAAGAAAAGCTCACCCTTTTCTCTGATGATATAGATTTTGAATTGATTGAACGCTATCTAATTTCTTTTGAGAAAATATGTAAAGGATTAGCAAGTGGTGGTGAAATTGCTCTTTTTGATATACCGGAACGTTTCAGGTGGATTACCGCTGTGAAAAGCTCATGTATTCAAACCTCTAGGCCTCATCCAGGTTTTTCGGTCGACTTAAATCAGACTCTCAAAAAACTGTTTAAAGAACTAGTCCTATAAACCTTTTAAAGCTTAACATATACTCCCTCTTTTAAGAAGGCTCACAAAGATTACCTGATTATTAAATAGTTTCTTTGTATTTTTGAGCCCTTAATTAACGATAAGAATAGCATTAATGAATCAGCTTAAGAAAGAAAAAGAACATATTTTATACTTCACCTCTTGGGTTAGCACAATTGGCAATCTAGTTCTCTCACTTGCAAAAATATTTATTGGTTTTTTATCCGGTAGTTTAGCTGTAGTAAGTGATGGGATTGATTCTGCTACCGATGTAATTATCTCAATCATTATGGTGATTACTGCTTCGATTGTAAAAAAACCACCCAGTAAGAAATATGTATATGGTTATGAAAAAGCGGAAGGCATAGCGACTAAGATCTTATCTTTGATTATTTTCTATGCCGGAATGCAACTCTTTGTAATATCGATTCAACGCATCTTCTCTGGTGAAGAGAAAGTTATGCCTACTATGCTTGCTGTATATGTTACGGTGTTTTCGATTTTTGCTAAGTTAGGGCTGTCTGTCTATCAACATAAACAGGGTAAAAAGATTAAAAGCTCCATGCTGATAGCTAATGCTGTGAATATGAGGAATGATGTTTACATCTCTGTAGGAGTACTCATCGGTCTTTTCTTTACTTTTATACTTAAACTTCCTATTCTGGATGCTATCACCGGGTTAATAATCAGTATCTTTATAGTTAAATCAGCCATTAGTATCTTTATTGAAACGAATGTAGAGCTAATGGATGGAGTAAAAGACATGACTATTTATGATAAGATTTTTGATGCCGTACAGCGTGTTCCGGGTGCATATAGGCCACATCGTGTTCGAACAAGATTGATAGGCAGTCTTATTATTATCTCTTTAGATATTGAGGCTGATGGAAATATAAGTCTGTATAAAGCACATGAGATTGCTAATAATGTTGAGAAAGAAATAAAAAAAACGATTGAAAACGTATATGATATTATGGTACATGTTGAGCCCTCAGGCATAACTCACTCGCCTGAAAAGTTTGGCGTAGACCCATCCATGTAAGCATATTCTATTAATTAGCATTTTGCTTAAAAAGATACTATATATGATAAAGTTTAAAATACCCTTACTAGCTGGCAGTGTTTTTTTAGCTCTATTTATTCTGTTTGAACTAGTTTTTAAGTATCAGTTCTACTATATCGAGCAACTCCAATTGTTTATATTTTCGTCTGACTACTTATATAGTACAATTCTTCCTGTGGGAGGAGTAGCTGCTTATGTAAGTAGCTTTTTAGTTCAATTCTTTATTCTCCCCTATGCCGGTGCTTTTATTACGGCACTTTTATTGACTATTATTTGTATACAAACTCGTTTTATTCTGAAAAAGAGTTCTAATCATCCTGTTTTATTTTTCCTATATGTACTTCCTGCTATTTTTCTAGCAGCCATCCAAGCTGATTTGAATTACACTTTACAAGGCACTGTAGCTTATTGCATTATGTTAATAAGCCTACAAGTATTCTTTTTATTCAAACAACAACGATTCAAACTTTTATATGCACTCCTTAGTTCTATTTTATTATTTTGGCTAGCCGGATCAATCGCTATACTTTTTGCCCTTTCCATTATTTGCATTGAACTAATTAAGAATCCTAAGCAATTTTATTGGTTTACAATTCCTTTACTTACTGTCTCTTTCTTGTGCTACCTTAGTGTCCGCTACGGATTTATCAGTGAGTTTAAATTTGCTTTTTTACCCGACATGTACTACCATTCCATGTTAGATGCTCCCACACTTATTTATGCATCATGGATTGCACTCCCTATTACTATTTTGGTTTCAGCTTTTTCACCTTTTAAAAACAATTATAAAGGCTGGAAACTATATTTGGGACAAGGTGTACAAGTGGTAGCTGTTCTACTTATAGCTCATCTAAGCATCACTAAATTAATGGATAAGGCAGCACTTAAATTTCAGCGGCTTGACTATTATGCACGAGAAGAAAACTGGGATCAACTAATCAGCTATATGGGTAATGACCCTAAAGCTTCTAACAATTTACTTTATTTGGCTTACATAAACATAGCATTTATTGAAAAAGGTGAGTTAGCCGATAAGGCATTTAGTTTTCATCAGAAAGGTATTGAAGGATTATTACTTCCGTGGAATAAAACTGTAACTTCTTCTATTGTGTTAAGTGATTTCCACTTTGCAACCGGCAACATAGCTCTTTCTTTAGAAATGGCCTTTGAAGGAAATTTAGCGATTCCAGGTAGTATGGGACCAAGAACTTTGCAGCGGATGATTCAATCAAATCTTATTTATGGAAGCTATCCCGTTGCTGAAAAATACCTCAACTTGTTTAGTAAAACATTATTCTATGCCAAGTGGGCAGAAGTGCATCAAAAGTTCTTATACAATGATGAAGCCATTGAAAGTGACAGTTTACTTGGGGAAAAGCGTAAGTGCTTAGTTGAAAGCAATATGCTGGCCGGCATACATATACCCGAAGAACTACAAAGAATAGCACAAGCAAATCCCAACAATCAAAGTGCTATCGAAGTGTTAGGCGTATCTTACCTATTAATGAAAGACATAGGGAGTTTTAAGCAACTAATTGAAACATACTATGGCACACCTGTATTACCTCAATTGCCCAAGTCATTCCAAGAAGCCATTTTTATTATAGCCGAAATGGATACAGCTTATTGGAAAAGATTTGACATCCCTGAATCTATAGTTAAGCAGTTTACCGAATTTAAAAAACCTCTTTTAGCATACAGAAATAATCCGTCTTCATTACCCGGACTTTTAAATCGCTCTTTTGGAACAACCTACTGGTTTTATTATATATTTAACTAATTGCTATGAAAGATCTTATACATATCATATTAACTATTTCATCTTTACTTATTCTTTTTATATCCTGTTCGAATAAGCCTAAAGATGCCATTACTGTGAATGAGTTGCCTAGTATCTTTCCTGACTATGTAGATATTACGATACCTCCCAACATAGCTCCTCTTAACTTCAAACTATTAGAAGGCAAGAAAGGATATGTGGAAGTTCGCTTTAATGAGCAACGGATGCATGTATCCACAAACAATGGTAAAATCATCTTTCCTTTAAGTCAATGGAAAAAAACAATGGAATCAGCTATAGGCAAAGATGTAGAAGTAAAAGTCTTTGTGCAAAAAGATAAGGTCTGGAACGAATATAAGTCTTTCTCATGGAAAGTCTCCTCTGACTCTATAGACCCTTATATGGCCTATCGACTAATTGAGCCGGGCTATGAATTGTGGAATCAGATGGGTATATACCAACGTCATCTAGAGAACTTCAAAGAGACTCCTATCTTGGAAAATAAGATGACTAGTCGTAACTGTATGAATTGCCATTCATTTTGCAATCAAGATCCGGAGAATATGCTTTTTCATATGCGTGCTACACACCCTGGGACTTATTTGATTCAAGATGGGAAATATGAAAAGTTAAATACTAAAACACCTCAGACTATATCGGCATTGGTTTATCCTTCATGGCATCCTTCCGGAAAGTATGTAGCTTTTTCTACCAATATCACACAACAAAGCTTCCATATGAATGACAGAAATAGAGTTGAGGTATATGATGATTCCTCTGATGTAGTTGTATATGATATTGAAAAGCATTTGATTATAACTAGTCCGCAGCTGTTTTCAGAGTCTGCTTTTGAAACCTTCCCCACTTTCTCGCCCGACGGAAAGACGTTATACTATTGTTCTTCCAAAGCTGTAGAAATGCCGAATCAATTTCAAGATGTCAAATATAGCTTGTGTGCTATCTCTTTCGACCCGGCGACAGGTCAATTCGGTACTGAAGTGGATACTGTATTCAATGCTGAGGTAGCCAATAAGAGTGTGTCTTTTCCCAGAGTTTCTCCCGATGGTCAATTTTTGCTTTATACGGAGGCTGAATACGGAGGCTTTTCTATTTGGCATAAAGATGCAGACTTATACATGCTAAATATTCATACCAAAGAGTCTAATCCTTTAAGCTTAGCAAATAGTAATGACGTTGAAAGCTATCATTCATGGAGCAGTAATAGCAAATGGATTGTTTTCAGCAGTCGGCGTGTAAATGGACTATATACCATGCCTTATTTTGCATATATCCATCCGAATGGTCAAGCAGACAAGCCTTTCTTACTTCCTCAGAAAGACCCTGATTTTTATGAAAGCTTCATGAAGTCTTATAATATTCCGGAGTTTATCAAAGGAAAAGTTCATTTAGACTCATACAAGCTAAGTCAGTTTGCTAAAACAGATAAAGGTATTGATGTTACATTCTCCCTAAAAAAGTAAATACTTAAAATTTTCGTATAAAAAGCACTTCACGTAAACCAAGAATCTTTCTCAGTTGTTATAGTGAGGTCGAATAATTATTAATAAAAAACATCAAAATGACTAAGAAAATTTATTTGCTGCTATTTTCAATTATCGGTATCATAACTATTGCTTCATGTACAGAAAAGACGGATACCGTAAAGTTAACTATTGCTTCTGAAAAAAGATTGGCTGATGCCGGAGCAACCACTATGGAAGTTTTTCAAGTGAAAGAAGGTGACGAACAAGAATGGACTTATTTTTACAATACAATCGATGGTTTTACCTATGAGCCCGGATATGAATATGTATTGGAGGTGAAAAAAGAAACGTTAGAAGAACCCATCCCGGCAGATGCTTCATCCATCAAATACACTTTAGTAAAGGAAGTTTCTAAAACTGAAAAAACTTCTGAAAACATGCTTAAAGGAATTGAAGAGGAAGTGATGAAGGAAATTGAAAAGCTTTTAGAAACTGTTGCTGAAGAAGCAACTGAAGAGTAATACTTGTTACAAAAAAGCAGCGCCCGGAAGAAGATTCTTCTTTCCGGGCGCTATTATTTTCAGGCAAACCGTTAAATCGGTCTTTTACATATACTTTTTACCATGTTTTAATTTCGCATCAGCAACAAACTGCTTTATACGTTGCTCCTCATCTTTCTTGCAAATAATTAAGGCATTACCGGACTCGGCCACAATGTAATCATTCAGTCCTTGTATAATAGCCAATCTGTTTGGGTTATCTAATGAAACAATATTACCCTCACTCTCATATAGCTGTACCTTCGTACTAAGCACAGCATTATTATTTGCATCTTTAGGAGACATTTCATGTAATGCACCCCATGTTCCTAAGTCGGCCCAACCAAACTCTACACATAGCATATACACATTATCAGCTTTTTCCATCACACCATAATCAATAGAAATACTGTGGCAGTAGGCGAAGTTTTTTTCAATAAATGCCTTTTCATCGGGTGTACTATACAACCCAATACCTTGATCAAAGCAATTCGCTATTTCAGGCAAATATTTATGATAGGCTTCAATAATCACATCTGCTTTCCACACAAAAAGCCCCGAGTTCCAGAAAAACTCTCCACTATCCATGAATATCTTAGCCATTTCTTCATTGGGCTTTTCTGTAAATGTTTTCACTTTACAAAAGTCACCTATACGAGTATCACTGTTTTGAATATATCCATAGCCTGTTTCGGGTCTAGTAGGCTTAACACCTAATGTAACCAGTGCGTCATTATTTTCTACGAAAGCAAGTGCTTTTTGTATGTCTTGTATAAAAAGATCTTCTCTGAAAATCAAATGATCTGAAGGCGCTACAATGATGTTGGCATTCGGATTGCACGCTTTTATATGATACGTAGCATATGCAATAGCTGGAGCTGTGTTACGACGATCAGGTTCCAATAAAATTTGTTCTTCCTTTAGTTGAGGAAGTTGTTTCTTTATTAAATCAGCATACTTTTGATTCGTAACAATAAAAATATTTTCTTCAGGAATAATCTTTGCAAATCGATCAAAAGTCATTTGCAAAAGTGAACGTCCTAAGCTAAAAAAATCAAGGAATTGTTTGGGGTAACTTTCTCTGCTTAAAGGCCAAAAACGGCTTCCGATTCCCCCACTCATTATTACACAATAGTTGTTACTCATAGGTATAGTCTTTTTCGTGTTAATCTTTTATATGTATAGCTTCAACCTGATGCGTATTTCATATAATAGCATAACCAGCACCTGGTTTTATAATCAACACAAAACTAACGAAAAAATAAGCATTAGTGAAACGTATAATCCTTATAAATATGAATTTTCCATAAGAAGTATAGAAACAGACTAATCTTTACAATAAGCCTGTATGAAGCGGCATGTATAGTGAAGAAAAAACAGTGAGTTATGCAACTTATTTAATATTCATTTTGCTATTTCTATACCCATACGCAAAGTAGATTATTAACCCAACTGCAGACCATCCAATCAAGCGCATCCAAGTACTCAGTGGCAAAGAAACCATTTGCAAAAGACATATAGCAGCTCCTAGCATAGGTATAAAAGGCACCCAGGGTGTACGAAATGGACGATGAATATCTGGTTGTGTTTTTCGCATGACTAGCACAGAAAGGCATACAACAGTAAAGGCAAATAACGTACCAATAGAAACTAACTCACTCAACACATGTAAAGGAAACAGACCGGCAATTAAAGCAGTTAACACAAACGCCACAAGAGTTGCCCTATGCGGAACATGTGTTTTAGAGTGTATTTTAGCAAAAAAACGAGGTAATAAGCCATCTGAAGCTATGGCATAGTAAATACGTGTCTGACCTAACATCATAACCAATATGACAGAACTTAATCCGGCTACAGCTCCTAATTTTATAAAGGGGCTTAGCCAGGCTAATGAGTCACCAACCTGATCTATAGCCAAAGCAATAGGTGCCGGTACGTCTAAATCTTTATAGTTGACAATACCGGTTAAGACAACTGTAACCAATACATAAAGTAATGCGCAAATAATCAATGAGATTAATATACTTCTAGGCATATCTTTTTGCGGATTACGCGCTTCTTGAGAGGCGGTCGAGAGTGCATCAAAACCTAAGTAAGCATAAAAGACCACTCCTGCACCTCGCAGTATTCCACTCCATCCAAAGCTACCATAGTCACCTGTATTTTCAGGTATGTACGGAACCCAATTGGATGTATCAATATAGGACATTCCAAAACCTATAAACAATAAAATAACAGCCACTTTTATTACTACTATCACACCGTTCACCCAAGCAGACTGGCTGATTCCACCCATCAAAAGAGCTGATATAATAGCAACAATAAAAACAGCCGGGAAGTTAATAATACTGCCGGTAAAAACCCATTCACCTGAAGCCAAATGATCAAACGTGGGTTCTAATAAATGTGGAGGTAGATGAAGTCCTATGTCATTCAGTAAACTAATTGTATAGCCGGACCATCCTACTGCCACACTCGAACATGCAAACAGATACTCCAATACTAAGACCCAGCCAATAAACCATGCAGGAAATTCACCCATTGTGGTATAGCTATAAGCATATACACTACCCGCCACAGGCATCATCGCTGCAAATTCAGCATAACAGAGTCCGGCTAGAACACAACCAAGAGCAGATATTAAAAAAGAAATAGTTAATGCAGGCCCAGCATAATTGGCTGCTGCCGTACCGGTTATTACAAAAATACCGGTACCAACAATTGCTCCTATACCTAGAGCGACTAAACCTGTTAATGATAAGGTTCTTTTCAGTTGATTACCATTTCCTTCAGCATCAGCAATCGTTTGTTGTATATCTTTCTTTCTGAACAGGTCTAGTTTCATCCGTATATTCGTTTATTTTAATAAATCGTTAAGAATTTGTCTCACTTCATGTGCAGTGGGTTGTATTGCTAAAATAGTCCCCTCTTTATCTACTAAGAATGTTGCTCCTCCTGAGTTACCAATACCATACTTCTCCCATATGCCATTTTTATCATTTAGATCTATCAAACATGTCCATGGGTATCCGTCTTTCTGATATGCATGTAAGCCATCCGAAAGTTTTCTTTCGCGAGCCACAGCCAAAACGGTAAACCCTCGGTCTTTGAACTCATCATAGATAGGAATCATACTAGTAGAAGCACGACGGCAAGGACCACACCATGATGCCCACAAATCAATCAATGCTACTTTTCCGCTAATAAATGCTGATAGCGTAACTAAGTTTCCTTCAAAATCAGGAGCTGTAAAATCAATGTATTTCCCTCCCTTTTGAATACTGGTTAAAGCCAATATCATGGCTTCTATCTTCTCAACATACGGATGTCCAGCATATTTATTTTTATAAACTTGATTGTAAAGTTCAATATAAGGTTCAGCGCCAAGTGGATTATATGAAATGTGCATTAAGTTTCTTATTAGCATATAAAAACCCACAACAGAGACGTGTTCTTTAAAGTATTGTAGCTCCCATATATTTTGCTTCTTTGAAATCTCATCTCCTTTTTCTTTTAATATTTTCGCCTGTGGGGCATAAATATCATTCGTTTTCCGAAGTCTGTCTAATTCACGGTATAAGCTATCTACGATGCTTTCATTGTTTTCACTCAACTTGTCATATATTTCTTTTGCTTCAGGGCTATTAACTTCATCTTTTTCATACAACTCATCCCATTCACTATTAAGCAGTTCCCATTCATCTTTGTATTGATTGATTTTCTGCTGTGTTAATCCAGTGCTAATTTCATTCAACACACCACCCTCTATCGTATTTTCCATACTCCTATCCTGAGGGTATAGCTTCATATCAACCGTCCCATTCGTTGTGAAAAAAACTACGGGGATATAGGAAGAGCTATTTATTTCATCAACAAAAGCAATGGTATATGCTTCTTCATAATCAACATTTAAGAGATATTCAAATTTTCCACCCAAAATAGGAATGTATTCACCCTCAATCCTGAAATCGCCCATGTTTTTCACAATTTTAAGTCGATTGCTGTATGGTCGGTCAAACACTTCTCCTTTAATGAGGCATTGAATGGGTGATTTTGAAGTAGTGTCTAATAAATTTATCCTACATATAAGTTGTTCATCTTTTTCTTTTCCCTCATCTATCATTTCGAGTTTGAGTTCATTGTCATCCAAAGGCTCAAAATAGATAACAAATGGCATTGTTCCTGAATCAGGCATATATACTTCTTTATCCAGCTCCATTCCTTCAAGCCGGATAAGTTTGTATTTCTTGCCGGATTCTCCTTGTAAAATAATTTGCGAAGACATTTTACACCAATAGTTGGGATAATGATAAACATTGCCATAAACTACAGTATGTTCATCATTTAGCTCTATTTTATGTATAAGCCGATACGTGTTTTGTATCATTTCTATTTGATGACCTGATATTATACGCTTTGTGTTTGCATGGGTTTGCACACTCATTAGTGACAATAAGCATAGCAAAAGTATATAAAGGTTTTTCATTCTATTTATAAAAAAAGGATGTATAATAAACTCTGGACAGATTTATATAAGAAGTTTTTTTGCAAATACTTTTGTATAAATTATCTCTTTTTTCGCGGATTAATCATGCCATCTATAAACTTACGGGCTATTGGTACAAAGATTGAAGTCAACACGCCACCTACCATCTTTGATCGTTTCTGTATTATTTTCTGCTCTTCTTTCTGTTTCGCTATTTTTTCTTTTTCTTCTTGCTTTCGCGATTTCTCGTCTTCTTTAGCCTGTATAGCAGCTTCTTTTTCCTGCTCTTGCTGTTGCAGCTTCTCTGTCAGCAGTTCAAAGGCTGATTCTCTATCAACTGCTTGTGCATAATAGCGATAGACTAAAGTTCCCTCTGTTAATCGCTGCCTTTCTTCCGGTGTAATAGGACCTATCTGTCCTTCAGGAGGTAAAATCATAGCTCGTTCAACAACTGTTGGAGCCCCTTTTTCATCTAATACAGAAACAAGCGCTTCGCCTGTTTCAAGCTCAGTTATAGCCTTCTCAGTATCAAAAGACGGATTTGTTCTGAATGTTTGCGCAGCTACTTTGACAGCCTTCTGATCTTTCGGCGTATAAGCACGCAACGCATGTTGAATTCGATTGCCTAATTGCCCTAAAACACTGTCCGGGATGTCAGAAGGTGTCTGAGTTACAAAGTAAATACCCACTCCTTTTGAACGAATCAGACGTACCACCCTTTCAACCATCTCGAGCAAGGCCTTCGGTGCATCGCTAAATAGTAAATGAGCTTCATCGAAGAAAAAGACCATTTTGGGTTTATCAGGATCACCCACCTCAGGCAGAGAGGTAAATAAGCTATTCATCAACCAAAGTAATAACGTGGCATAAAGTTTGGGAGAATGCATCAGTTTATCGGCAGCTAATATATTCACCATTCCTTTTCCGCCCACTTGCTGCATGAGGTCGTTCATATTCAAATGGGGTTCACCAAAAAACACATCTCCTCCCTCCTGCTCTAACTGTATCAGGCTGCGCTGAATAGCTCCAATACTTGCCGGCGACATCACTCCGTAGTTTGTTATATATTTTTTTGTGTTACTGCCGACATATTCTAGAATTTTACGCAAATCCTTCAAATCTATCAAAGCCAGAGATTCATCTTCAGCTATTTTAAACACCAAAGACAAAACAGATTGCTGCGTATCATTCAAGGTAAGTATTCTTGATACCAACAAAGAACCCATATCGGAAACCCGAGCACGAACAGGCACCCCTTGCTCACCAAACACATCCCAAAAACACACGGGAAAGGACTGAAAAGAAAATCCTTTAGAAAACAAACCGTACTTATCGACTCTTTTAGTTACGCTTTCTTTATTACCTCCTTTATTTGCAATGCCTGACAAGTCGCCTTTAACATCTGCTGCAAAAACAGGCACTCCCATTTGACTAAAAGCTTCTGTCAATGTTTGCAATGTGACGGTTTTTCCCGTTCCGGTTGCTCCGGTTATCAATCCATGACGATTCAACATACGAGGAGTCATCAATATTTCTTTATCTCCGGATATAGCTATAAATGGTTGTTCTTTGTAATACATGCTTATGTTTTATTTACTTTAACGACTAAAATAAGGTTTATTTTTCATAATTTATGCATTCCTTGCATGAAGATTAAACCTCCATGTTATTCGGCTTCGACAATTTGGATAAGGAATCTGAACTAACTGATTGTTATACTTATCCTTAAACCAAAGTAAGAAAAACAACAGACCTAATTAAACATCTTATAGTAAGCACTTAACATGTTCCCTCTATTCAACTAATCTTTTAACGCTCGTCAAAACAGCTTTCAACGAGTGTCAAAAGCTCTTTCGACGAACGTAAGAAGAGCTTCTAACACTCGTTAAAAGCTAAATTCATACTGAACTTGTTGACAAAAAGTACTGATAATATTTTAAAAACCTTAGAGGGAGCTCTTCAGTCTTCCAGGTGGGGATTTCTCTAGAGGCATACCCTCGTTCTATATATCGTTTATATCTCAGACAATATAATTTATTCATTATATTTGTGCTTCATTCAAAATACGTATGAAGGTAATAAGAAATACTTCTATCGCTAAAGGCATTTCTCTTGTAGCTACAATGGGCTTTTTTGATGGCGTACATCGAGGACACTCATTTCTCATTGATGAGTTAAAAGAGCTAGGCAAAAAAGAAAAAAAGCCAACTGCTGTTATTACTTTTGATACGCATCCTCGAAAAGTTCTACACGCAGCCTATCAACCTCAACTCATCAATACAAATGAAGAGAAAATAAAACTGCTAAAAAAAACAGGAATAGACTACTGTATCATACTTGATTTTACACTTGGGCTGTCGCAGCTAAGTGCTGAAGGATTTATTGACCAAATACTTCGGAAACAACTAAACGTTAAGCATTTACTCATAGGCTATGATCACCGTTTCGGACATAATCGCAGTGAGGGGTTTGAGGACTATGTTAATTATGGAAAAACGTATGGAATAGAAATAATCCAATCAACACCCTATACATTGGATAATATAACCATTAGCTCTTCAACTATCAGGCGTAAACTTAGTGATGGAGAAATTTCAGAAGCAAACTATCTACTGGGTTACCCATACCAAATTGAAGGAACGATCATTCATGGTCGCCAACTAGGTCGTACTATAGGTTTCCCAACAGCCAATATAGCTATCAATGATATAGATAAGATTATTCCCAAAGAAGGTGTTTATGCTACGAAAGTCCTTCTTGATGGAGTTGACTATCAAGGAATGTTATATATAGGAAATCGACCTACGGTCGATAATGGAAATGATATTTCGGTTGAAGTAAACATCCTTGATTTCAACAAAGAAATATATGACAAACAGCTTACCATAACATTTATCAAACACATCAGAAATGATGAAAAGTTTAAATCTTTGGAAGAACTAAAGAAGCAGCTATTTGCTGATAGAGAAGCAACCAGGCATATTTTAAATGCATTTTTAGATAAGTAAAACAACGATGGAATATTTTTACGATGCAATCGATTTATTAAAAGGCATGATTATGCGTCCGTCCTTTAGTAAAGAAGAGACTGATGTAGCCGATTTCCTTCAACAGGTGTGGCAACATGCGAAACAGACCGTTCAAAGAAGAGGAAACAACCTCTATATTTTTGCCCAAGAAATTAGTACAGAGAAACCAACACTTTTGCTCAATTCACATATTGACACTGTTAAACCGGGTTCTAACTGGACCAAAGAGCCATTTACGGCCACTGAAGAAGAAAACAAACTTTATGGATTAGGAAGCAATGACGCTGGTGCTAGCGTCGTTTCACTCTACGAAGCATTTCGCCAATTAAGCAATAAAGAGCAACCCTATAATTTAATATTTCTAGCTTCAGCTGAAGAAGAAATATCGGGTAAAAATGGGCTCGAAAGTGTTCTGCCTATACTGCCTGCTATTGACTTTGCAGTAGTGGGTGAACCAACCGGCATGCAACCGGCAATTGCTGAAAAAGGACTCATGGTCATAGACTGTACGGCTCATGGAAAAACCGGACATGCTGCTCGAAATGAAGGAGTAAATGCTATAACTGAAGCTATTAATGATATTCGATGGTTTAATAATTTTCACTTCCCCAAGGAAAGCGATTTACTTGGAGCGGTAAAAATGTCGGTCACCATGATTCAAGCCGGCACACAGCACAATGTCATACCGGATCAATGTAAATTTACGGTTGATATACGAACCAATGAATGTTATAGTAATGAGGAAGTTTTTCATGTTATCCAAAACAATGTAAACGCAGAGATAGTTGCTCGAGGATTTCGCTTAAACTCATCACACACACCACTAGATCATCCATTCCTTAGTCGTGCTAATCTGCTAGAGTTAAAACCTTTCGGCTCACCAACCCTAAGCGATCAGGCATTGATGTCCTTTCCCTCTGTTAAGATTGGTCCTGGAGATTCATCACGTTCACATACGGCTGACGAATATATTTTACTGAGCGAAATTCGTGAAGCTATTGAACTATATGTTCGTCTGCTTGATGGATTACAGTTCTAAAATCATTGCAAGCAAAGGATAAAAAGCAAGCTTTTAGGATTATATACTGAAAGATTCTTTTTTTCTTACCTTTACCGGCACGCATTACAGATTGACAACAACGAATTAAATAACATACAATGAAACGTATTTTCTTTTTCCTAATAACGATAACGATTTTATCCGCATGTTCCAAAGATTTTGACGACAAGTTGGAAGGAAAATGGCAGTTAAAAACAGTCGTAACTGAAGGAAGTGTAACGCCGGTAGATACCGTGTGGTACAACTTTCAAAATAAGTTATTTATGTATCAAATACATATACCCAAGACGGGTGGCATGAAAATATGTCATGGATTTAAAACAGTCAATGAAGGCGACATGCTATATCTTGAGTTAGCTCATTCACCTTATAAATCAGAAGAAGAAATGATGAAGAACTTCTTTCCATCCACTGATTGGGAAACGACAAAAAGGACTTTCAAAATTGAAAAGTTAAAAGGGAAAGAACTTATCTTAGAAGATAAAAACACCCGATACTTTTTCAAGAAATTCTAAACATAAAAAAACGCAGCCAGTGTACTTAAACACCAACTGCGTTTTTTAATTATTATCGTTACTTACGATGTGAAAATCATTTCACTTCTTCAAAGTCGACATCTGTTACGTTATCATCCTTTCCTGACTGACT
>CAZSWS010000016.1:0-40584 GCA_964610765.1 uncultured Parabacteroides sp. | reverse complement strand
CGACCCTCTGCTTGTAAGGCAGATGCTCTGAACCAGCTGAGCTAAACGCCCTGTTTTTATTTTGATGATGTCCTTATCTCTTTAAAGACGGTGCAAAGATATATCAAATAATATTACTTGCAAATATTTGAGCCTTTTTTATTGCAGAATTAAGGGTTATTCTATTTTCCTATTGCCACGATGTGCTGTTTGGTGGATGTGGAATGTGGCGTTCTATGTAAATTGATTTTAAGATATTTTTGTGTCATTACTATATATGTTTGCAGATAGCTTTAAATCTATTAGTTATAGCCAATAGATTACTGTACCTGTTCGGTTAGTATTTAGTGTTTGTGGAGAAGGTTGTGTTTTGGACATTAAATTCTTAGTTATAGCACCTAAGTTGGCTTTTTTAGAACTCGTTTAGATGATGTGCTATCGAAGTCGGAACATATTAAAAAGACAAACTTGTTTTTTCTTTTGCTGTAAAGTGCAGATTATCTATCTTTACCCGTTCATAGTTATAAAGTTAGTCGTTTTATCGGAGTTCCATTTGTAAACTATGAAAATGAACGTTCTGCTGATGTATATAACATGAGTTTATATTCACTGTATGAGTGTTAAAGAAGCAAACAAACCCTATTCGTATGAAAGATATATTTAAAAAAGCACTCCCTGATATTTTAGCGATTCTATTATTTGTTGTTATTGCTGTTTGTTATTTTTCGCCAGCTGTACCAGAAGGGCGGATCTTGGCACAACATGACAATGTAGCCGGTGTTGGAGCCGGTGAAGAAGCTAGAGCTTTTAAAGAAAAGACGGGAAAAACTACTCGTTGGACTAATTCTCTTTTTAGTGGTATGCCGACCTACCAGTTAGCACCTTCCTATTCATCCACTGAAGTCTTATCGAAAACCGGGCGCTTATATCAGCTATTCTTACCTAACTACATCGGTTTGGTTTTCATTATGTTGTTTGGTTTCTATATTTTGATGCGTGCTTTTAATTTTTCTGTTTGGCTATCAGCTCTCGGAGCTATATTGTGGGCTTTCTCATCTTATTATTTTATTCTGTTAGTGGCCGGACATATCTGGAAATTTGTAACCTTAGCCTATATTCCCCCTACTATTGCCGGCTTAGTATTGGCTTACCGAGGTAAATACTTGTGGGGTGGTTTTCTTGTAGCATTATTTTTCGGTCTTCAAATATTGTCCAATCACATTCAGATGACCTACTACTTCATGTTTTTAATGTTGTTTTTGGTCATTGCTTATTTTGTGGATGCTTATCAAAAGAAAGAGTTGCCTCGTTTTTTTAAAGCAAGCAGTGTTTTGCTTGTGGCTTTTGCATTAGGGGCATTAATGAATATTACTACGCTGTATCATACCTATGAATATAGTAAGCATACGATGCGTGGGAAGTCTGAGTTAGTTAAACCGGATTCTGAGAATCAAACAGATTCCGGATTAGAGCGCAGTTATATAACGGCATGGAGTTATGGGGTAGGTGAAACATTTACCTTGATGATTCCCAATGTAAAAGGAGGCGCTTCTGTGCCACTTGGAGCCAATGAGGCTGCAATGGAAAAGGCTGATAGGCAATATGTAGCCTTGTATGGTCAGATAGGTCAATACTGGGGAGAGCAACCCGGCACATCAGGCCCCGTATATGTAGGAGCGTTTGTTTGCTTCCTTTTTATATTGGGTTGTATAATAGTAAAAGGACCTATCAAGTGGGCTTTGCTAGGTGGAACTATCTTTTCTATACTTTTATCCTGGGGTCATAACTTTATGGGTCTTACTGACTTTTTTATTGACTATGTCCCGATGTATTCAAAGTTTCGAACAGTAGCTTCTATTTTAGTGATAGCCGAGTTCACGATTCCCCTGCTTGCCTTATTTGCTTTGAAAAAACTTTTAGATGAGCCTCAGTTGATAAAAAGTAAAGTAACCCTAATCTCATTTGCAGCTACTGCCGGTCTATGCCTACTTTTTGCTTTATTGCCTACCTTGTTCTTTCCGAACTATATATCTGCCAATGAAATGGCGCAGTTCCAAGGAGGGCTTCCTGCAGAGCATCTGCAAGCTTTTATTGCTAATTTAACAGCAGTTAGACAGTCTATCTTTACGGCCGACGCATGGAGAAGTTTTGCCATCATTCTTATTGGTGGATTATTTTTATACTTATATGGTATAAAGAAGATTAACATGAAAGTAACCGTGCTTTTAGTGTTAGCTCTTTGTTTGATAGACTTGTGGTCGGTCGATAAAAGATATTTGAATGACAGTCATTTTGTGGCAAAGAATCGTTTATATGACGACATGAAAAAAACTCCGGCTGATGAAGAAATACTGAAAGATGAGGCGTTGAATTATAGGGTGTTAAACTTGTCAACCAATACATTCAATGAAAACAACACCTCCTACTGGCATAAAAGTATTGGTGGCTATCACGCGGCCAAGTTACGTCGCTATCAGGAAATGATTGAATATCATATATCTACTGAAATGATGCAATTGTATCAAAGAACTGTAGAGCACCAGGGAGATATCAGTGTGTTGCAACCGGATTCATTCCAGGTATTGAATATGCTTAATATGAAATATGTTATCATGCCTGTGCAAGGTGGAGCTGTTCCGTTAGAAAATCCCCATACATTTGGTAATGCTTGGTTTGTAAATCAAATAAACTATGTAAGCACTGCGAACGAAGAGATAGAGACTATTCATGAGGTTGACTTGTTGCATACCGCTATTGTTTCAAATGAAAATAAAGAAACACTAGGTGGAGTGACCGAAATGCCCATCGACTCTTTAGCTTCTATCCAGTTAGTTGCCTATGAACCCAATCATTTGCTATATGAATCATCTTCCTCGGTGGATGCGGTAGCAGTATTTTCTGAAATAAACTATCCGGGATGGCAAGCTTATATTGATGATGAGAAAGTAGCTCATACGACTGCTAACTATATTTTACGGTCGATGAAAGTGCCTGCCGGTAAACATAAAATTGCATTTGTCTTTGATCCTTCGTCGGTCCATCTAACCGAATCGGTAGCAACAGTTAGTTTCATCGTTTTAGTGTTGGGACTTCTCGGCATGATAGGGTGGGAGATTAGAAAACGTAAAGCGTCAAAAAATAAAATTCAAGAATAAGAGATGAAGAACAAGAAGTTTTTATTACAAGAAAAGGATATACCTACTGCATGGTATAATATCGTAGCTGATATGGATAATAAGCCACTTCCGCTTTTAGACCCTGCCACCAAAAAAGAATTGACTCCGGAAGATTTGTTTCCCATCTTTTCAGAAGAGGTGTCTCGTCAAGAGTTGAATAAAACAGACCGTTGGATATCTATACCTGACGAAGTGCGTGAAATGTATAGAAATTGGCGACCTACTCCGTTGGTAAGAGCTTACGGATTAGAAAAGGCTTTAGATACCCCGGCTCATATTTATTATAAAAACGAAAGTGTTAGCCCGGTAGGCTCTCATAAATTAAATTCAGCCATACCCCAAGCATACTATTGTCAGCAACAAGGCGTGACTAACATCACGACTGAAACCGGTGCCGGGCAATGGGGAGCGGCCTTGTCGTATGCAGCAAAAGCCTTTGGATTGGAACTGGCCGTTTATATGGTGAAAATCAGCTATCAACAAAAGCCTTATCGTCGTTCAATCATGCAAACATTTGGAGCACAAGTCATCGCTTCTCCAAGTATGAGTACCAAAGTTGGGCGTCGAATTCTGACAAACCATCCAACGAATATGGGTAGTTTGGGTACAGCTATTTCTGAAGCCATTGAGTTGGCCTTACAGACTCCCAACTGTAAGTACACACTTGGAAGTGTGTTGAACCATGTTGCACTGCACCAGACAGTGATTGGTTTAGAGGCTGAAAAACAAATGGAGATGGCAGGTGAGTATCCTGATGTTATTATTGCCTGTTTCGGAGGAGGGTCGAATTTTTCCGGTATCTCATTCCCTTTTCTACGACATAAGATTCGTGATGGAAAAGATATACGGGTCATTGCTGCAGAACCGGCTTCTTGTCCTAAGTTGACGAGAGGACAATTCATGTATGATTTTGGTGATGAAGCTGGTATGACACCTCTTATCCCAATGTACACGTTAGGACATAAATTCTCACCTGCAAATATTCATGCGGGCGGTCTGCGTTATCATGGAGCCGGTGAGATTGTTAGTCAATTGTTGAAGGACCAGTTGATAGAAGCCACTGATATTGAGCAGTTGGAGAGTTTTGATGCGGCAACTGTGTTTGCACAGGCAGAAGGTATCATACCTGCCCCTGAGTCCTCGCATGCAATAGCTTGCGCCATACGTGAAGCAAATAGAGCTAAAGAAGAGGGAAAAGCTAAAACCATACTTTTCAACCTATCCGGTCATGGGCTGATTGATATGGCGGCATACGATCAATATTTAGCCGGTGACTTATCAAACTACTCTCCTAGTAACGAGGATATTGCTAAGAACTTAACCGATTTGGAAAAGATAATCTAACAAATAAGACAGCTTAGGCGACTAAGTTTTTAGACAGAAAGGCCATTAGAAGATATTATACTTCTAATGGTCTTTCTGTGTTTAATCGATATTGTTTTTTGACCAATAGAACCTGTTTATCGGAATTATTTTCTAATGGAAATAATGTGTTATATTTGTTGCATAATAATAAACGAACAATTATGAAACTGTTAAAGAAATATTGGATGTATATATTGGGGGTTGCGCTAGGAGCACTCGGCGGTTACTTATACTGGAAGAATGTGGGCTGCCTATCGGGCACTTGTCCGCTTACCTCTTCTCCCTATATAACTATTTTATATGGCTCTTTACTTGGAGGACTTGTGGGGAGTATATTTAAGAAAAAAGAGTATGTTGAAAATGAAATAAATAAAAAAGATAAATAATATGAAAACAATAAATTTGACAAAAGCCGATTTTCTAACAAAAGTGTTTGACTATGAAGCAAACGCAGCAGAGTGGAAATATCTAGGAGATAAGCCGGCATTGATTGACTTTTATGCCGACTGGTGTGGTCCCTGTAAATCTATAGCTCCGGTACTTGAAGAGTTGGCCGAAGAATATAGTGAAGAGGTATATATCTATAAGATTAATACAGAAACTGAGCAAGAGCTTGCAGCTGTATTTGGCATTCGCAGTATACCATCTCTTTTATTTATCCCTATGGGCGAAACTCCTCAAATGGCTTCAGGTGCTCTTCCAAAAGCTGATTTAAAAAAGGTTATTGATGATGTGCTACTGAAAAAACAAGTGATTTGATATGGAAAATGTCCAAGTAGCTACTATATGTAAAATTCGTGATCTTTATCGGTCTATTGCAGAATTCGAAGCATCATTTCAAGATCAATATGATCTTTGCTTGAACGAAGGCATGTTGTTATGTACACTTGGAGATCAAAAATATTCATCAAGTGAGATAGCAGAAAGTTTGGGTTTGACAAACTCAAATACTTCCAAAGTAATTAAATCGGTAGAGAACAAAGGACTTGTAAAGCGTAATATTGGTAAGGAAGATAAACGTCAGATGTATTTTGCGCTGACAAAAAGCGGTCAACAGCTTTTAAGCAAACTTAAATGCGCAGATTTAAATCTGCCAACCGCTTTGCAAGATGTTATTAATTAGTTTTCCAGTGTGATAGGTTATAAGGGTGTGTCATAATGATGCACCCTTATTTTTTGCAACTTTATGGATGTAGTGTTGGCTATGTAATTTGTCTTTTCTTGAATAGGTTAGTCAATAGTTAATAATTTATTACCTTGCAGCAAAAAACATGATAGTTGGCAGTTAAGTAGTTATGACTATTTTATAAAAGCTTTTATCCGGAATATATAAACTTGAGTAGGGTAAGGACATATACAAAGCAAGAGGAACAAGCAAATGCACTTTCTCATGGACTGGGGATTTTGCTCGGTCTCATTGGTGGATGGTATTTGCTGACTGCAGCACATGCTTCTACTGATGTGTGGGCTGTTCCTTCTGTCTTCGTCTATCTTGTGGGTATGCTTTCCAGTTATGTGAGTTCGACTTGCTATCATGCACTTCCAACCGGAAAGCGTAAAAGAGTTTTTCAAAAGATAGACCATGCAGCAATTTATTGGCATATTGCCGGCACGTATACTCCATTGACTATGCTTATTCTTCGTGAAGAAGGCTTATGGGGTTGGATGTTGCTTATATTTGTATGGTCGGTTGCTATTGTAGGTACTGTTGTTAGTTTTCGTACATCCGGCAAGCATAGTTATATTGAGACCATTTGCTATGTGCTGATGGGGTGTGTTGTCTTTGTGGCATTTAAACCCTTAATTGATGTGCTCAGGGAAACAGACCGAATGGAAGTACTTTTTTGGATTATTGCCGGAGGGATATCCTATATTGTTGGAGCTCTTTTCTATTCTTTGCCAAAAGTTAGGTATATGCATACAGTGTTTCACCTGTTTGTATTGGGTGGAACTATCTGTCATATCTTAGCCATCTATTATGCAATATAAAAATAGAGAGCCTGTTTGAGACTCCCTATTTCTTTTGCTAAAAAGCTATAGTAGCTGTTCAAGTAGTTTGTTCAGTTATTCAAGTATAATAACAGGAGGAGCGAGTGGTGGAAGGCTAGTCTGTTCTAATGCCTTTGTGTATGACATTTGAACTTTCTGAGCATTGTCACTCTTTACAAAATCCTCAAAAGTGAAGTCAATCCCCGCAATGTTCATTATTCTTGATACAATCAGCCAGCGGCTAGGAGCATTATAATAAGATCTGTTGTCAATCATACAACTAGTTTCCTCAGGTCTCCAGACACCTTCTTTATAATAATATGCACCTTCGTATAATCCTACGTTAGGATATTGTGGATGGTCTATAAAATCTTTCCATATAACATCACTTTTATCATTTGTTATATCTACATTTCTATACCCACCGGAGCTGTGAAAGGTAGCAAGTTTAGAAATTCTTTCTCTGCCCTCTTCTGAATCATGAATAGACTCATTATAGTTCACATACTCATCAGCCAGGCGTCCAAATCCATGGCCACCCGCTTCGTGATGAACCAAATTTTTAAAGCTTTGATGCATAGGACATAGACAGATAGAAAAGCCTGCAGCATACATCCAAGCAGTTCCGGCATATTTTTCACTATTAAGAATAACGATAGATGTGATGTGATTTAAATCGGATTCAGAGACACTTTCTCCTTTAATTTTACCTATTAATTTGACATAATCTTTACATATCTTCCAGTCACAGCTGATATGGGTGCCCTCACCATAACTGGTTTTAAATTTATTATTTACTTTTTTAAACTCACCATCTACACCTTCTTCTTCCGACTCTGCAACAACCATATATATATTGAAATACGCACGATATTCATTGTAAGGGTAAATATCAAAAAAATAATCAATAGCCGTACGCATCGTCTTTTCATATTTTCCCTCTTTGTGTTGGACCAGGTCTTTTGCCGTAAAACCATCTCCCATGAAAACCAGGTCAACCCCGGCTCCTATAGTAGCTTGTTGTATTAGCATAACATCTTTGTCTTTATAATAGTCAATGGCGGTTTCTTGTGTTATAAAGACTTTCTTTTTATTGCCAAAAGACAAGATATTAATCTCAACATCCCGTTCCTTAGGTTCCATATTTAAGGAAGTGGGTGTTGCAGTTATTTCATGTTTGCCGGCACTGCCTGAAAGTGGGCTGACCTTCAACCATGAGTCGTCATGCTCAATATACCAGTCTTCAGAGGTTTCAATAGTGAATTTGGTTGATTTATCTTCTTTTGATATTGTCAACTCTGGTTCATCAATAGTTATGGTCCCTAAGCCCGGTTGTGAAATGAATATATCTTCACTTAAATCAGCTGCAATGATCTTAAACGTTGCTTCTCGTTTTTCATCTCGAGGAGCCAATGTGCTTGTGATGGTTATTACATGATTTCCGGCATTTCCGGCCAATTGATCAATTGTAAGCCAAAAAGGTTTCGATGTGATGTTCCAATCTACGTTTGTCTCAATCGTAATGGTTTTTGACTGCACATCATAAGTGTCGAATTTCACTTCTTTTATAGGCACTTTTAGCATGGTAGGTTCTTTCTCATCAGAACAACCCATTGCTAATACGAGTAAGGATAAAAAAAAGAATGTTTTAAAAAAATGCTTCATGGTGAAAATGTTTTTATAAAAAGGTAAGTTATTCATTAAACATCCCCACAGCATATTACTGCGGGGATGAAACTAATTAACACACTAACTCTATTAAGTATGGAAATACATAATCTGTTTATTTCCAGTTGTTGTATAAAGAGTTATTTAGCAAAAAGTCTAAGCTCTGAAAGCCCAAAAAATACACCGTTTGATTTATTTCTATTACATACAATTCGTATGTGATTAAACCCTGTATCGTTACTAAGCGGGGCAGAAGTAAATGTTCCGTCTCCTGTTGGAAGTTTATCTTTTTCTATGGAGAAATTGCGCAGTCGAGTAAAGTTTTTACCATCAGCACTGATCATTATATCAAAATCGCCTAGCGCCGAGTTCCCTCCACCCGCATTGTCATAAGAGAAGTAAAAGGCATGAAGCATCTCTTCCGTTTTGATTTGGATATGATGTTTTTCAGGAATGGTGCTGGTCCACGTGGTGTAAAATTGAGTACTCGTTGTTCCATCTATTATGTTTGCCAAGTATTGCCTATCTTGAGGTGCATTGGTTGACAAATTAGATATTTTTAAAGGGTACTGCTTAATGTCTTTACTCATCACACCACACTTAATTACTTGCTCTTGAAGAATCAGCCCATCTAATGTGGTGCTTTTGATTCGTAAAGGAAGAACCCAATAAGAATCATTAACGTCTTTAAATTCTATACTTAATAGCTTAGCAGATAAGTCATTTTTTCTAAAAGGAACTAGCCCATTATTAGCCATTTGATACATCTCTTTAGGCATTAAGATTGACTGATCATCTAATGCTGACGCATCCACTTCTACCTGTACATCAAAATCCCAAATATTATCTGCAGATAACTCGATGGGGAGCTCTATCTTTCCTCCTTCTTTTGAAAGAAATAATGGGAACAAATCTTCTTCAATTTTGAAACCGATATTCATGTTTTTGACTTCCGGTTGAATATATAATATATTCTTATATACATTCACAGAATCTGTTTCACTTGTTAATTCTATAGGAAGTGCATAGGTCTCACCACTTTGATTTATCAACTCTTCAATTTTCCTCACATTTACTGATAAATCTTTAATAATATACCTATCTGAGGAAGTGAAGTTAATGTCTAAATCATTCAATGAATAGCAAGACTCCGGTAAAAGCACATAGTTAGTTCCCGAAGTACTATTAAACGCATCCAGTGCGGCTTGAGATAGCAAGTTGAGTTTAGCTTTGACTGCTGCCTTTTCATTAAACCCGGATTTGATAATGGAGATGGGTATCACATCCGTATCCTTAAGTGTGTAAAGCGTGTGCTTATTTACTATATCAGCATTATTCAAATATAAAACACATCCGTATTTATCCGGATACATGGTATCTGTGTCTAACCCATCATTACAACTGAAAAGAATGATGGTAGCAATGAAGGAAGTAAATGTTGCAATATATTTATTCATAATATTTTTCTATTAATTTATTAATAACCGGGGGCCTGAACGAGCTGGGGGTTTTGATATACCTCTGTAGCCTCTATGGGTACCAAATACATACGAGTTCGCCAATCATAAGTTTGTGGAACCTTGATACGTACATTGTATTCCTCAACCGTTGGGTTTACTTTTCCTCTTCCGTTCAGCCCTTCTCGTACGTTAGCACCTAGGTATTGAGGGGCAATACACCACCTTCGTAAGTCATAGAAACGGTGACCTTCACCAACAAATTCAACAGCTTTTTCGTTGCGTAGCCAGTCTGTAAGAGTCATTTCTCCGTTGATATCCGATTTGCTTAATTCTGGAATCCCCGCACGTGTGCGGATTTTATTGATATTTTCTATAGCTGCATCCGTTTTTCCTAAAGCAATCTCACACTCAGCCAGGTTTAAAATTAATTCTGCTAAACGAATCAATGGTCTTGGGGTACTTTTTCTGTTCCAACTATTGCTTAAGCTTAAAGAAAGGTTTGGTCGGATGAATTTTTGATTTAAATAGCCTGTTTCTGAAAAATATCTTTGATAGTCAATAGGGTCATAACCATGTTTGCTGCCATTTCTTAGTTCCAAGTAGATAGGGCTGCCTGCTGCAAATTTGGAGGTATGATCTCCACCGTCAAAACCCACCCAAGCGTAAAAACGAGGCTCTCTTCCTACGTTTAGGTTGATAATGCCACTTCTGTCATTCGCGTCATTGGGTACGTTTGCACTTTTCAGCCAATTTAAAGGGTCTGTAAATTCCGAGTCATATTTAGGTAGTTTCCCATTGTCAGTATAATAGCGTTCTATAGCATTTAAAAAGGGAGCCATACCACCCCAACCGTTATACCAATTCCCGTTGTTTAATTTTAAAGTACGAATAGGAATAGAGGTGTTTTCTATGTTATCAGGTAGCTTAGGACCTAGTTTTTCATTTGCCTCTTTAGGGAAAACGCCCCAAATTAGTTCTTTATTTCCTTCGCTTACATAAGTAGTAACGAGGTATCTCATCATTAATACTCTCTTTTTAAAGTTCGTATTTTCTGTAGTGTTGGCTTCTCTTCCGGGAACATAAGGAAGCTTAACAGTTTCGCGACTATATAATTCTAGGTCATCATAGAGTTTGAAGTTTAATTCGTTAGCAAGGTCAATCGCTTCTTTGCAAGCGGTATAGGCCCTTTCCCATTTCTCTTTTTGAAAAGTCCGGCTGACTAGTTCTTTGCCATACCCGGGAGTTTCAAAGCTGGTATTCGCCCAAGTTGCATCGTAAAACTGTCCGTTCCATAATGGTGAAGCTGCATATAGTAAAGCTTTTGCTTTGATGGATTTTGCGATTAATTTGGTCGCTCTTCCCCATTCGTCTTCTGATCTTACATTCGGTAGTTGTGGGGTAACTTCGTCAATTTGATTTACAATCCAGTCTGTTACGTAGTCGTAATGGTATCGACCGCTAATTTCTTCTATTTTTACTTCATCCATTTCTATATATCTGTCTAAAATGGGACAAGGACCGTAAAAACGAAGCAGTTCAAAGTGGTAGTAAGCAATCATAAATTTGGCTTCTGCTTCCCAAAGTATAGCCTGCTCTTCTGAGACCCCTCTTGCTTTTTTAAGCTCTCTTATGAAGAGATGAGCCTGTCCAATATAACGATAGTAGGTAGCCCAACGTGTGTCCGCATTCGATGGTACCATCCGGTTGAATGCCATTGTACGGGCATTATGATACCAACTATCCGGCATAGCAAATTCGTCTACTGAATTTTCCGTCATTTCATATTGAACCGGGTTGTATACACCGGCATAAGTAGAGTATAAAAAACCAAGAGTAGCTTCAGCGTCTTTAGTTGCATCTATTAGAGACGGTTTCTCAACCGGTACTACATCCAAAAAATCACAAGATGTAGCGAACATGCTTATACCAGCAAGCAGTATGAGAAAATGCTTTTTTATAGTAGTTATTATATTCATGTTTTTGTTTTTTTAAAATGTTAATTGTACTCCAAGGCTGAATACGCGTGGTAATGGATATTGGTTCCAGGAAATTTCCGGATCCCATTCTTTGAAAGGTGCAAATACGGCTAAGTTTTCTCCGGTTGCATAAACTCGACCATACTTGAACTTATAACCTAATTCTACCGTTTTTAGTCGTAGGTAGTTGCCACTACGGTTCCAGAATGTGCTTGCTACATAGTTATTGGTATAGTGACCAATACCTAGTCCTAATCTGGGATAGGTCCCGTTCGGGTTTTCTTCTGTCCAATAGTTATTGGCCATAAATTCAAACATGTTATATTCATTCGCTCCAGCACCAAAGGGTAAAACATTGTTGATTTGCAGTGTTCTTTTGGCACTACCCGTAAAGAATATGCTAAAGTCAAAGTTTTTATAATTAATTGTAGTCGCAAAACCATATTGTAAGCGAGGCATTCTGCCATAAGGAGAAATAGTCGTAAGGTCGTTTGAATCAACGACTCCATCGCCATTGAGGTCTTTGTACTTCACATCACCCGGCATTACCACACTCCCTAAGTCTTGCTTAGGGCTGTTGTCTATTTCTTCTTGCGATTGAAATAAACCTTCAGCAATATATCCTCTAATCCGACTTAAGGGTTGCCCTGTCTCCAGGTTCCATGGATAGGGATATCCGGGTTCATCAATCTCCACATATTTATTGCGGGCATACGTAATGTTCCCTCTAAAGCTAATATTTAAATCTTGATTAATGCGTTGGTTATAGTCAGCACTTAATTCATAGCCGTGTGTATCCACTTCACCCATGTTTTCCCAAGGTTTAGATGTATAATGCCCTAGCGAGTAAGGCCATGAAGCTCTGTGCATCAGGATATTATATGTGTGAGTATAGAAGTATTCAGCTGTAATATTTAGTTTGTTGAATAAAACCATATCTAAACCCAGGTCAAGTTTTCTAGACCGTTCCCATTTTGCCTTATTAATGCCATACTGTACGAGGAAAGGACCGCTTTTTTTTGTTCCTCCTTCTTCTCCGGTATAGACAGGTACAACATTTAGACGAGTTTCTCCGATATATATAAATCGCTGAGCTTGATTAGCAGTACCATCTCGACCTGTTTGGTCATTGCCTGTAACTCCTAAAGAGGCTCTTAATTTCAGGTGCGAAACAACATCCTTGATAGGTTCGAAGAATGACTCGCCGCTTGCTACCCATCCTGCTGATACAGCAGGGAAGAACTCGAATCTATTTCCACTTTCCAGACGTTCAGTCCCATTATAGCCAAAGTTAAATTCAAAGAGGTAGCGGCTGTCATAATTATACTGGAAACGCCCTGAAATGCCTTGGTTGCGATAAGGAAGGATGTCGTCGCGTAAATCTCGCTGATTGTATATAGCCATAGCCGAAATATTATGCTCAGCGATTTGCTTGACATAATTAATTCTGGCTTGAAGTTCTATGATGTTGGTTGTATATCTCTGTATGCTTGATTCTTGAATATACTCTCCCCCCGTCGAGTTTAACAATTCTTGTGTAAATCCATTGGGATGTTCCGGATCTACTTGGGCTACTTTATAGAAATGGGGGTTAATCCAGCGATTGAAGAATGTTTTTGAATTGTTATTGAAATTAGCCATGCCATAGAAGCTAAGACCGGGTGTGATAAAGTCTAGCTTTTGATTTAGTTTCAGCGAGATGCTAATCGAATTATTATTTGCTTGTGTGAATCGTGTGGCCAAATTTGCAAAAGGAT
Organism: uncultured Parabacteroides sp.; assembly: GCA_964610765.1. Lineage (GTDB taxonomy): Bacteria > Bacteroidota > Bacteroidia > Bacteroidales > Tannerellaceae > CAZSWS01. The sequence goes on along the minus strand of CAZSWS010000016.1, from coordinate 27,214 downwards.
TGCTTTTCAATGATGTTCCTTCTTTAAAAGCGTTTCCATAGTGAATAAACGTATCTCCCTCTTCACTCGGAAGTGTAGGGGCAAAAGCGATGGGATTTGTTTGATAAGTCAGCTTGAATAAATCTCTAATATCATAATCTCCATAAGTTGTTGAACTAGTGCTTGATGACAGTGGAAATACAGACTGATTTACAATCGCATTCATATTTAAAGACACTTGGGTGGTGGGTGTCATTTTGTAAGATACATTATTTCTAAAACTGAATTTGTTCACATTAATGCTGTTGTCAAAGGAATAGTATTTTGGTGTATTGACATGTCCGGCATCGTGTGTGTAGGTTAACCCCATATAGTAAGTTACCCGAGAACCTCCTCCACTAATGGATGCATTGACAGTTTCAGTTAGTGCATTTTGTTTTAAAAGCAAATCTTCCCAGTTTACGTTAGGATAAATATATGGATTCACATTGTTTCTGGTGTTTTCAATGACCTCGTCACTAAACCGTAGGGTTAAGGGAGCTCCTGCAGGATGTCTTGATATTGTTGCATCATTGTACATGGTCATCCAGGTGGGGCCATCCACAAATTCAGGGAATTTTCCTCGATTATTCAAAGATACTTCAGCCCTAACGCTGATTGATGTCCGTGTGTTTTCTTTTCCCGTTTTAGTCGTTACAATCATAACGCCATTTGCCCCCCGTGCTCCATAGATGGCAGTGGTGGAAGCATCTTTAAGGATGGTGAAAAATTCTATATCATCGGCAGGAACACTGTTCAATTCTGCTGCGGTAATCTCCACATCATCCAGTAAGATTAAAGGAGTGTTTCGACCTCCAAATGAACTAATTCCACGGATATAAAACTCGCCCGAGCTTCCAGGTTCACCGCTTCCGGTCATTGCCACCAACCCGGCTACTTGTCCGGCCAAACCTTTAGTTAAAGAAGTGGAAGGCATGCGCAATTGGTCACCTTGTATGGTAGAAACCGCTCCGGTGAGAGTCAGTTTCTGCTGAGTACCTGCGCCTATTACAACTACTTCATTAATCATTTGGTTGTCTGCAGTCATCACAATCTTTAAAACTGCTAAGTCTCCTACCGGTGCCTCTCTTTCTTTGTAACCTAAGTAGGTGACTATTAAAGTCGCATTATTCCCGGAAACTTGGATGGAGAAGTTTCCATTTATATCGGTTGGCACTGCATTTAGCGGATTTGACTTTTCTTTAACAACTGCATTGATTAGGGGTGAATCGTCAATTACGTCCACTACGATACCTGTTACCGTTCGTTTTTGCTGACTAGTACCTACTTCAGTTATCTTCTCAACTTTTTTGATTGTTAAGACTTCGTTGTTAATGGTGTATAGTAAGTTTGTGTTTTCCAGGCATTCATCCAAGACTTCTGTGACAGTCTTGTCTTTTACCTCTAAGTTTTTTACTTCTACACCTTCTATATCTTTCGTATTATAAATAAACGAAAAATCTGTTTGATGCTGTAATTCCCAAATAATCTCGCGAAGAGTAGAATTACTAACACTCATCGTTACTCTTTGTGAGTCAATGTCTATTACATTAGCCTGCACAGGAGTTAAATGTGCCAAAACTAGCAAGACGACGCAAAGCCATCTGCTAGTTTGCTTTGAAAGCAAAATTTTAAGGTCGTTCATACAATGAATTCTTTTGAGTGAATAATTTAATTTAGAGAGGTTTTGTTGTCAATTTGATTTTTTTTCCTTCTTGCAGAACCTCCACACCACCGGTCTCTTTAAATAGCTGGAGTAGGGGTTCTATGTCGTTATATCTATCTATATTGCAGCCGAATTTTAACTGCCTTGTTTCTTCATTTGCAAACTCTACCTCCATATCATACCATCTGGATAAATTTGTCATGATATGCTCGAGGGTTTCGTCTTTAAAATATATTTTTCCCGTAACCCATGAAGTGTAGAGTGCTACATTTACTTTTTGTATATCTATGGTGCCAGACTCAAGGTTAATTGAAGCTTGGTCAGAGGGCTCCAGGTAATATTCATCTCCCTGGACTGTTGTTAACATTACTTTTCCGCTGACTAAGGTTGTTTGTTGAATCTCATTTTCATAGGTAGAGATATTAAAAACTGTACCTAAGACTTTTATTTGTTGGCTTCTCGCTTTTACGATAAAAGGTCTTTTATCATTAGCTACTTCAAAAAATGCTTCGCCGGTTACTTCAACCATCCGTGCCTCTTCAGAGAAGTCAACCGGGAATCGCAAAGAACTCATGGCGTTTAGATGTACTTTGGTCCCATCGCTTAATGTCAGTTTATATTCTCCGCCTTGCGGGGTTTCTAATTGGTTGTATATGATTTTCTCTTCTTTTTTGCTTTTTAGTCTAGGTTTTTCTTCTTTTCTGTAGTTGATGGTTGCAGAATCAATATGGATAACCGTTCCATCTTTTTCTTTCATGGTTAGGTTATCTTTATTGTCTAAATTAATGGTTTTTCCATTGTCAAGGAGTAGTCGTGCTTTGTTTTTTCCCGGTTCAATTTGCCTGCTAATATGCGCTATATCTTTGTTTGTAGTAGTTAACTGCTTATGTGTATAGGTAATAAGAGCAGCACCAGCAATTAGTAAAGGTATTAGCCATATAGCAGCATATTTATACAAGGAGTTGAAAAAGCGTTTTCGCTTCCAAGTATTGTGCTTTTTAAGTAGTTGGGTCCATCCTTCTTTGGTATCAAAAGCGGAAATGCTGTTGAGATAGTCTTGTTTATTTTTGCTATTAACCAGCTTTTGAAATAGTTTCTCATTTTTTGGAGACTCTTTTCTCCAATTAGCAAGCTCATCTGCCTCCTCAGGCAAAATAGTGTCTGCTATGTGAGCAGCTATAAGTCGTGCAATGAAAAACCAATGTTCTTTGGATGTCATTATTCTTTTATTCTTTTATTTTATTTTATTTTTAGAAAACCCTTGTTAATATAAAGACAGTTGTTGGTCCATTTCGGGTGAATGAGAAATCAAGAGTTAACTTAGTTTAACAACTTAAGATATCAGCATGTGTTAAATTGTAATATTATTGGCTGAAAGTTGTGATAAAAGCAATTAGATATCGGATTTTCTGTTACATTTTGTCAAATATGGGATATATGAGCGGGAGTAGTGTGTAGTAACGTCCCATGTATAGTCGAATTTTTTTGTATCCATCTTTTTTTAGAGTCCGAACAGTTTCTATGGAAATTTTCATTCTTTCAGCCACTTCAGCATTTGAGATGCCTTCAAGAGAAATTTGAATAACTCTTTTGGTTTGCGCAGGCAGTGTTTCTATAGCAGCAAAGAGTAGGCGGTAAACTTCCTCTTCAATTAAATGATCGTGAAAGAATTCCTCGGAATTCCTTTCTCTTATTGTCGTTGCATATTTGTTGGCTACTTGTAAATGGGCTAATTCATTGAGTGATTGATTGCGAACAGCTGTGTATAAAAATGCTTTAGCTTGTTGAAATGAGTGAAAGTCATTTCTCAGTTCCCATAATTTTAAGAAACAATCTTGTGCTAGATCGGCAGCTTTATCAAAATCAGAGACATAGGATAATGCAAAATTGCATAAAGAGCCATACAATCAATCAAAGAGTTTTTTAAACTCAAGTTCATTGGAAAAGTCCAAGTCTATGTCTTTTTGTATCTCCGTCATTAGCTAAAAACAGTAATGAATAGGAAGCAAATATACGTTATAATTTATAAATAATAGATATTGGCCCATAAAAGTCACCAAACAGTGAAACTTTTAGTCTGTAAAAGTAATCGAATGCTAGTGGATTATTTTTGATGAATAATCAGTGGTAAACGAGGTCGTTTTTTATATATGACGCATAGAGATTTATTGCAAACTAAAATACACCGGTGAAATGTTCACCTATTACAAGCACTTTTGAAAATATAAACCCAAACAGCTGATATTAATTAAGGATGTAAATCTAAACAGGGTTGTAGAAGAAAAAAGGACAATATGAATAGGATTAGTACAACAAAGGTGTAAACCTATTTCAGGAAAGACATACGGTCTAGGGTATATCTGATTGCGGTCTAGCGACTTGTCGAAACCACTCTATTGAACTAATCTTTTAACGCGGGTTAGAAGCTCTTTTGACAAGTGTTGAAAGAGCTTTTGACGAGGGTTGAAAGCTCTTCTAAGCCTTGTTGAAAGATTAGTTTGCGCTGGCTTTTGCATTAAAACCCTTCAGCCAATCTGTTAATATCACCGTGTGAAACGTATAAAGGTCTTGGATTGTTATAAATTACCTCTATGATTATTGTATTTATATTTAGTTTTGAGAGTTACGCTTTTGTTGATCGGTTTATTATATCTATTTTTGTGGCAGGTTCAAATAAGTATTTTTGACAAATAGAGCTGATTGTAAACGCTTTTCGATTGGCCCATAAAATCCGAAATTATGTTATCATTTATTACATGGACGGCTGACCCTTCATTGTTTACTATACCGGAAGGATTCCCTCTGCTGGGAGGAAGAGATATAAGATGGTATGCTTTGGCTTTTGCTGTCGGGTTTGCCATTGGGTATAAAATAGTAGAACGTATGTTTAAGCAGGAAAAAGTCAATATGGAATGGCTTGATTCTCTTTTGCTATATACTATATTAGGAACGGTTGTGGGAGCTCGTTTAGGGCATGTGCTGTTTTATAACCCGAGTTATTATTTAGCTAATCCAATCGAAATACTTAAAGTTTGGGAAGGCGGTTTGGCAAGCCATGGAGGTGTGCTGGGTATTCTGCTGGCTATTTGGATTTATTCACGGACGGTAACACATTTGCCTATGCTGTGGACCTTAGACAAACTTGTTGTTCCTACCGGGTTGGTAGCTGCATTTATACGTTTAGGCAACTTGATGAATCATGAGATATACGGACATCCTACGGATATGCCCTGGGGTTTTCGCTTTGTGCAAAACCTGCATCAATGGATGTTAGGGGCTGAGCCTATTTTTACTCCTCCCAGTCATCCAACACAAATTTATGAAGCACTGTGTTATTTCGCTACCTTTATCTTATGTATGTGGCTTTATTTTAAGAAAAAAGCATGGCAGAAACAAGGGTTTATTTTTGGCATATTTATGATATGCATATTTACGGCTCGTTTCTTTATCGAATTCTTAAAAAATAACCAAGAAGCATTTGAAGAAGGCATGACGCTCAACATGGGACAATGGCTGAGTATTCCTTTTGTAATGTTAGGTGCTTATTTTGTATGGCGATCTTTAACAAATAAATCAAACACACAATATGTTCAGAATAAAAGAAATAGATGATAGAGTATATTATGTAGGAGTGAATGACCGAAATAAAGATCGGTTTGAGAACTTGTGGCCACTCCCTCATGGAGTATCCTATAACTCTTATTTAATTACGGATGAAAAAACGGTTTTGGTTGACACCGTAGATGTTGGTTTTGCTGATGTCTTTATTAAGAAGATAACCGATGTGTTGAATGGGCGAGAATTAGACTATTTAATTGTTAACCATATGGAACCTGACCATGGTGGCAGTATCCGTATTTTAAGACAGTATTATCCTAATGTGAAGATTATAGGTAATAAAAAAACCTTTGGTATGTTAGAAGGTTTTCATGGTATAACTACCGGACTTCAAGAAGTTAAGGAAGGGGATACTCTATCTATAGGAAGCACAGAATTGGTCTTTTATATGGCTCCGATGGTTCACTGGCCTGAAGTGATGTTTACGTATGATAAACGCCGTAAGATGCTCTTTTCAGCAGATGCTTTTGGTACATACGGAGCATTGGATGGAGGTATTATTGATACAGAAATGAATACCGACAGGTATTGGAACGAGATGATTCGTTATTATGCGAATATTGTGGGTAAATATGGAGGTCCTACACAAAAAGCGCTAAAGAAGTTGGAAGGTGTAGATGTAAAGACCATCTGTTCTACGCATGGTCCTATCTGGCGTAATCATGTAAGTGAAGCAATACGGATTTATGATCAGTTGAGTCGTTATGAAGGAGAAACCGGAGTAACCATTCTATATGGTAGTATGTATGGAAATACAGAGCAATTGGCTGAAGCTGTTGCCTATGGATTGGCTGAAAATGGTATTAAAGATGTTGTGCTTCATAATGTTAGCAAAACACATTCTTCTTATATCCTTCGTGATGTCTTTAAATATAAGGGAGTTATGGTGGGAAGTCCCACGTATAGCGGACAGCTCTTTCCGGAGATAGACTCCATGTTGGGTCGCTTGGAATTGCGTGATATTAAGAATCGTTATTTTGGATGTTTCGGCTCATTCTCATGGGCAGGAGTAGCGGTGAAAAGGCTTATTGCATTCAACGAACGAGTAGGGTGGGAGCCTGTTGGTACACCCGTAGAACAGAAGTTTGGAGTGAAGCAAGAAACCTATGAAGAGTGCATAGCGCTAGGTAAAGCTATGGCAGATCGTTTAAAACAAGACTAAAAATAAGAAAATATGAGACTAATTATTGAACCTAATTATCAGGAACTTTCCAAGTGGGTGGCTAACTATGTTGCCGCAAAAATTATTCAAGCTAAGCCAACGGCAGACAAGCCTTTTGTGTTGGGCTTGCCAACCGGCTCATCACCTATGGGGATGTATAAAAACTTGATCGAGCTAAATAAGAAAGGCATTGTGTCTTTTCAGCATGTAGTAACATTTAATATGGACGAATACATTGGTTTACCCAAGGATCATCCGCAAAGCTATCACTCATTTATGTGGAACAACTTCTTTAGTTTCATTGATATACAAAAGAAGAACGTGCATATGTTGGACGGAAATGCGACTGATCCACTAGCTGAATGTGCAGCTTATGAAGCTAAAATGAAACAATTTGGTGGAGTGGATTTGTTCTTAGGTGGAATAGGAGCCGATGGGCATATCGCCTTTAATGAACCGGGTTCTTCACTTTCTTCACGGACTCGTATCAAGACGTTAACTACCGATACTATCATTGCAAATTCAAGATTTTTTGATAATGATATGAGCAAAGTGCCCAGAACATCACTTACTGTTGGTGTTGGAACGATATTAGCTGCTAAAGAGGTGTTGATTATGGTAAATGGACATAACAAGGCAAGAGCTTTGCAAAAAGCTGTTGAAGGTCCTATAAACCAAATGTGGACTATTTCGGCCTTGCAATTGCATGAAAAAGGAATTATTGTTTGTGACGAGGCGGCATGTACAGAAATCAAAGTGGGTACTTATAGCTACTTTAAAGATATTGAGAAGGATAATATAGATCCGGATACGCTGCTCTAAGAGCGTATGAGTCATAGAAAAGCCGGTGGATGATTTATTTCTACCGGCTTTTATTATGTCTGTATGATAAAGCTGCTAGTTGCAAAAAGCACAATCAGCACAACCGGACATCCCGTTACGGAAGCGACCATCTACTAATTGGTGTAATCTTGATTTTAATGCGTCTAAACGCACATAGTCTATTACGTCAGAGGTAAATGCGATGCTGAGTATTAGGCGTGCTTCTTCTTCTGAAATCCCTCTACTGCGCATATAGAATATGGCATTCTCATCCAATTCGCCGGTTGTCATGCCATGAGAGCATTTTACATCATCTGCATAAATCTCTAACTGTGGTTTGCTATACATACGAGATTCTTTCGTAAGGCATAGGTTGCGATTGGTTTGGTATGCATTCGTTTTTTGAGCTCCTTCCTTTACAAAGATTCGTCCTCTGAATGCACCTCGTGAATGTCCATCCAGCACATTCTTAAATAACTCATTGCTCTGGCAATCCGGAGCATTGTGGGCGATGTTAGAAAAGACGTCTGCTTGCTGATTTTTATCTAAGATAGACATACCGCAAAGGGTAGACTCAGCGTAAGGACCGTTTAGGTTGATTCGGTAATTATTACGCGTAATTCCATTATTTAATGTAATGCCATTTACCAATACATTTGAACCGGCAGCTTGTTCTACATGGACAGAAGAGAAACGAGAAGTAGAAAGGTTACTTTCTTCTAAATCATAGATGTCAAAAAAAGCGTTCTCTTCTGCAAAAATCTCAATCACTTCGTTGGATAAGAAATTAGAAGTCCCCATGCTGTGGTCACAGACCAGCAATTTGGCCGAAGCCTGTGCTTCAATAATTATAAGAATACGGCGATTAGCCATAAAATCGAATTCACTTCGAAACACGTTGATTAGTTGGATAGGTTTGTCTATGCTTACTCCTTGAGGTACATACAAGACAAATCCATCTTGAGCAAACATGGTGTTTAATGCCACCATGCCATCTGTTGATGTAGATGCTGATTTGCCGTAATACTTTGCAGCTATTTCCGGGTATTTCTCAGTAAAACTCTTTAAGCTTCCTGCATATACGTTTTCAGGCAAGGAAGATGTTGCAGACGTTCTACCATAAAAAGAATCATTCACAACAAAGTATGCATAGGTGCTCAGATTAGGTAGTGAACAATGAAATAAATCTTTCTGTTCAGCTTTAAAGTTATAGCGTTTTAAATTTAGTCCATAGTCGGGCATAAAGAGCTTTTGCATATCCGTATAGGAATAGTCTTCGTCATTACTAGCCGGGAAACCCAAGCGTTTGAAATCCTGAAACGCAATATCTCTCAACCCATTAATCACTTCCGAAGAATGTTCATCTATCAGGTTCTTGTTCTGTGAAAATATGGAAATATATTCTTGTTCAGCTTTCATTGTAATTCGTCTTCAATTTCTTCTTTAATCCAGTCGTAGCCTTTCTCTTCCAAAACCAAGGCTAGTTCAGGACCTCCGGTTTTTACGATACGACCTTTATAGAGTATATGGACTATATCCGGTTTGATATAGTTAAGCAGTCGTTGATAGTGGGTTATTACGATGGTGGAGTTGTCTTTAGACCTTAACGCATTGACACCTTGTGAAACAACACGGATGGCATCAATATCTAAACCACTATCCGTTTCGTCTAAAATGGCTAGCTTTGGCTCCAGCATGGCCATTTGGAATATTTCATTTCTTTTTTTCTCTCCTCCTGAGAATCCTTCGTTGACACTTCTATTGACCAACTTACTGTCCAATTCAACGATGGCGCGCTTTTCTCTAACCATCTTTAGAAAGTCAGAAGCTGAAACAGGAGGAAGGCCTTGATACTTTTTGTGTTCATTCAGCGCTGTTCGCATAAAGTTCATCATGCTTACGCCCGGTATTTCAACCGGATACTGAAAGCTTAAAAAGATACCTTCGCAGCTCCGCTCTTCAGGGGCTAGTTCCAATAAGTCTTTACCTTCATAAGTCACTTCGCCTTCTGTGACTTCAAACATCGGATTACCTACAAGTACACTGCTTAATGTGCTTTTCCCGGAACCATTCGGTCCCATAATTGCATGTACTTCTCCTTTCTTAACAGATAGGTTGATCCCTTTCAATATCTTTTTGCCATTTATTCCGGCATGTAGATTTTTTATTTCTAACATAGTTCTGAGTTTTATTATTATCCAACACTTCCTTCTAACGAGATGGAAAGTAATTTTTGTGCTTCAACAGCAAACTCCATGGGGAGCTTACTCATTACTTCTTTCGCGTATCCATTAACAATCAGTCCAATGGCTTCTTCGGTCGAGATGCCTCGCTGATTGCAATAAAAGAGCTGGTCTTCATTTATTTTACTTGTTGTAGCCTCATGTTCTATGATGGCTGTAGGATTATGTACATCTGAATAAGGGAAGGTATGTGCTCCGGAAGTGGAGCTGAGTAAAAGGCTATCGCACTGACTGAAGTTACGTGCATTGTCGGCATCTTTTCCTACTTTAACGAGTCCTCTGTAACTGTTTTGACTGTGACCTGCTGATATTCCCTTAGAGATGATGGTGCTTCGTGTATTTTTGCCTAAGTGAATCATTTTTGTTCCAGTATCCGCTTGTTGGTAGTTGTTTGTAACAGCTACGGAATAGAACTCACCTATCGAATTGTCTCCGGCTAAGATACAGCTAGGATATTTCCACGTTATTGCAGAGCCTGTTTCTACCTGAGTCCAGGATATTTTGGAACTATCCCCTTTACACAGACCTCGTTTGGTTACAAAATTATATATACCCCCTTTGCCGTTTTTATCTCCGGGATACCAATTTTGTACCGTCGAGTATTTTACTTCAGCGCGATCTTTAGCTATGATCTCAACAATAGCGGCGTGCAGCTGATTTTCATCACGCATAGGAGCTGTACAACCTTCGAGATAGCTTACGTATGAATCGTCTTCAGCTACAATCAGTGTGCGTTCAAACTGTCCGGTGTTGGCTGCATTGATGCGGAAATAAGTGCTAAGCTCCATGGGACATCTGACCCCTTTGGGTATATATACAAATGAACCATCCGAGAATACGGCAGAATTAAGAGCTGCGAAAAAGTTGTCACGATATCCTACTACCTTCCCTAAGTATTTTTGAACTAAGTCGGGATGATTTTTAACGGCTTCACTAAAAGGACTGAATATAATGCCCTTTTCAGCGAGTACTTGCTTGTAGGTTGTTTTAACAGATACACTGTCCATGACAGCATCTACTGCCATACCACTCAGCATTTTTTGCTCCTCCAGTGGAATACCTAGTTTATTGAATGTTTTAAGCAGCTCCGGATCTACTTCATCCAAGCTCTTAGGACCTTCTTTTTTCTTTGGAGCAGCGTAATAAACGATATCTTGGTAGTCAATCGGGTCAATTTTCAGATGTGCCCAATCAGGCATAGTTAATGTTTGCCAATGGCGAAATGCTCTTAATCGGAAATTAAGTAACCATTCCGGCTCTTCCTTTTTTGCTGAAATAATACGTATGACTTCTTCATCGAGACCTTTTCTAATGGTCTCTGTCTCAATATCTGTCACAAACCCGTATTTGTACTCCTGACTTGTGACTTTATCTATTATTTGATTAGAATCTTCCATTCTTGTACGATATAATATACATTTATATTAAAACAAACCTGTTGGTGAAATGGTTGGTATGATTTTCTTTATCGGTTCATAAAGAAGAGAGGTTGTTTTTATCTTTTTGGGAATTACTATAGACTGTGTATCTGCTATCTGGATAATATTTAAAGCTAAGCTTATAAAAATTAAAGATAAAGCAGCGCCAAAGACTCCTCCTCCCAGGTGGTTAAGCAAACTCAAAGGAGTTGCTGAAATAATTCGGTGTATAATCTCGCCTGCTAGCAATACAATAGCAAGTATAAAAATGAAGCCTGCAATGTAGCAGATGAGCATTATGACATTCTCTGAAAACCAGCCGAGTTTAACGATATATTCATGCAGCCATAAACCGGCTTTCGCATAAAGAAAAATAGCCGCAATAACGGCTATTAAAGATATAGCCTGTTTGATGATACCGTCAAACAGGCCTTTTACTAAACCAACTCCTGTAAGACATAGCAAGGTAATGTCTAGCCAGTTCATATAGGTTTATAGGGTCTTTTTAATCTCTATTTGTTCAAATGATTCAACGATGTCGCCTGCTTGAAGGTCGGTATAGTTGCTAATGTGTATTCCACATTCAAGTCCTGACACAACTTCTTTTACTTCATCCTTGAAGCGTTTGAGCGAGTCTAAATCACCCGTGTAGATAACAATACCGTCGCGGATAACACGCACTTTGTTCGCACGTTTGATTTTCCCTTCTTTTACTATACAGCCGGCTACCATACCCACTTTCGTGATTTTGAATACTTGTAGTACTTCTGCGTCTCCTGTGATTACTTCTTTGATTTCAGGAGAAAGCATGCCTTCCATAGCGCTCTTCACGTCTTCAATCGCATCATAAATAACAGAATATAGACGTACTTCAACGCCGTCTTGCTCGGCCATTTTGCGAGCTGTAGCTGCCGGGCGTACTTGGAAGCCAATGATAATGGCATCTGAAGCTGTTGCCAGAACAACGTCTGACTCAGATATTTGTCCAACCGCTTTATGTATGACGTTTACTTGAATTTCTTCAGTTGATAGTCTGATTAGCGAGTCTGCTAGTGCTTCAACCGAACCATCCACGTCACCTTTGACAATTACATTCAATTCTTGGAAGCTACCAATGGCAATCCGACGACCTATATCGTCCAGAGTCAACATCTTTTGCGTACGTAAGCCTTGCTCACGTTGCAGTTGGATGCGTCGAGTGGTAATCTCACGTGCCTCTTGCTCTGTTTCCAGCACATTAAACACATCTCCGGCTTGTGGAGCTCCGTCCAGACCCAATATTAATGCAGGTTCTGAAGGACCGGCTTCGTCAATTCGCTGATTTCTTACATTAAACATGGCTTTGATACGACCGAAATGCGTACCTGCAATAAGCATATCTCCTTGTTTAAGTGTGCCATTCTCAACCATTACGGTAGATACGTATCCTCTTCCTTTATCTAAAGATGATTCAATAACCGAGCCGGTTGCTCTTTTCTTAGGATTTGCTTTCAGATCCAACAAGTCAGCCTCCAGTAAGACCTTTTCAAGTAATTCTTGAATACCTACACCTTTTTTTGCTGAGATGTCTTGACTTTGATATTTTCCTCCCCATTCTTCTACCAGGTAGTTCATGGTTGCCAATTCCTCTTTGATTTTATCCGGATTAGCATGAGGCTTATCTATTTTATTAATGGCAAAAACTATTGGTACGCCGGCTGCAGATGCATGGTTGATAGCTTCTTTTGTTTGAGGCATCACATTGTCATCGGCTGCAACGATAATGATTGCAATATCAGTCATTTTTGCTCCACGAGCACGCATCGCAGTAAACGCTTCGTGACCGGGTGTGTCTAGGAATGTGATATGGCGACCATTAGAAAGTGTGACGTTATAAGCACCGATATGTTGGGTAATTCCCCCAGCTTCTCCAGCGATAACATTGGTGTTTCTAACGTTGTCAAGTAACGATGTTTTACCATGGTCTACGTGACCCATGACTGTAACAATAGGTGGACGTTCTACCCAGTCCTCTTCATTGTCTAGTTCGTCATCTTCCTTGATTGCTTCTGCAACTTCCGCACTGACATATTCAGTTTTAAATCCGAACTCATCAGCTACAATATTAAGTGTTTCAGCATCCAGTCGCTGGTTGATTGAAACCATCATTCCAATACTCATGCAGGTAGAGATAATATCTGTAACCGGTACGTCCATCATATTTGCTAAGTCGCTAGCAGTAACAAACTCCGTAAGTTTTATAATCTTACTTTCTCTTTCTTCCTGTTTGAGTAGTTCTGTTTCGCGCTTTTCAGCCGCATCTCTTTTATCTCTACGGTATTTTGCGCTTTTATTTCCTTTGTTTCGTTTATTCGTAAGACGAGCTAGCGTTTCTTTTATTTGCTTTTGTACATCCTCTTCGCTAACCTCTGCTTTAACAGGTCTTCTTAAACGTGTTTTTTTACCATCTTTTTGTTGTTGAGGGCGGAAGTTTGTTCCTTGTGTAGAGCTAATGTCTACACGATCTTTTTTAATACGTTTTCTTTTTCTTTTTGTATTATCACTAGCACTCTGTGAAGTGGTTTTTTTATCTTCCGTTCCGGCAGCTCCTCGTTGGTCGTTGGTTTTGCCTCTTTTCTCTTCTCTCTCTTTTTTTCTCTCTTCCTTAGTTTTCTTCTTAGGACGAGTAGATTGATTGATTGTTGAGAGGTCTATTTTCCCTTTAACCTTGATTTGAGGTTCAAATTTAGTCGTTGAAAGACGGAATAAATCATTGCTCCCTTCTACCTCTTCAGTGTTCTCTGCGGTTTTTTCTTTGCTAGTTGAAATAACTTCCGCTTCCTTGGGTTTAATGACCTTAGGTTTCGACTCGGATTTGACTTCAGTTGTTTTGTCCGGCTTAACTTCCGTTTTTACCAAGGGCGTTTCCTTTACAACTTTTTCTTTTACTTCCGGTTTAGCTATTTGCTCTGTTGGAGGTGGCGTTTTGGTAGCAATCACTTTTTCTTGAGGTGTTTCTTTTTTCTCTTCTTTTTGTTTGGCTGCTTTCTCCTCTTTGACTACCGCTGTTTCTTTAACAGTAGGCTCTTGTTTTTTATCATCTAGAGCGATATGCCCTTTGGTGACGATTTTAGGTTTGAATTCTTCCGGAACTTCAGTTTTAATCAACTCCGGTTTTTTCTTTTCGTCAGTTGTTTTGGGTGGCTTAGGTGCTGGTTTGTTATCACTTACTTTATTTAGCAAGCGACGCTTTTCGCTGTCCGGCAGATCTTTTCCAAATTCATTAACCAGAATTGCATATTGCTCATTTGAGATTTTAGCATTCGGGTTGCTGTCTATGTCATCAAATCCCTTGGCATGGAGAAAATCCACAGCGGTATTTAGCCCAACATTTAGGTCACGAGTTGCTTTAATTAATTTTATAGGCATATCTATTTCGTCGTAAATCTAATTTTTATTCTTCGTCTTCAAATTCGGCAGAAAGGATAGCAAATACTTCATCGACAGTTTGTTCTTCCAAGTCTGCGCGTTCAATAATTTCCTCCGGTTTTTTAGCTAGTACAGACTTCGCAGTCAGACAGCCAATGTTTTTGAGTGCTTCAATTACCCAGATATCTATTTCGTCAGTAAATTCATCCAAGTAAATATCTTCTTCGTCAGCGCCTTCAATGTCGCGGAATACGTCAATCGTATATCCGGTCAGCATGCCGGCCAGTTTGATGTTAAAGCCGTTTTTGCCAATGGCTAATGAAACCTCTTCCGGTTTTAAATATACTTCAGCCCGTTTTTCCTGCTCAAATACTTTCATAGATGAAACTTTGGCAGGGCTTAGTGAGCGCTGTATAAAGAGTGATGTGTTTGTTGTATAGTTGACCACATCAATATTCTCGTTTCTTAATTCTCTGACAATTCCATGTATACGTGAGCCTTTCATTCCCACACATGCACCAACCGGGTCAATTCGGTCATCGTACGATTCTACAGCTACTTTAGCTCGCTCACCCGGTATTCTAGCAATCGCTTTAATGGTTATTAGTCCATCGTTGATTTCCGGAACTTCCAGCTCGAATAGGCGTTGAAGCAACATATTGTCCGAGCGGGATAGTATAATCTTAGGGTTGTTGTTTACGTTTTCTACACGCTGAACAATCGCTCTAACGGGCTCTCCCTTGCGGTAAAAGTCAGAAGGGATTTGTTCAGACTTCGGTAAAAGTAGCTCGTTACCTTCGTCATCTAACAACAGTATTTCCTTTTTCCAAATTTGGTATACATCGGCTGTGACAATCATTCCGATGCGTTCTTTATACTTAGCGTATAAACTGTCTTTTTGCAGTTCTAATATTTTAGAAGCAAGTGTTTGGCGTAAGTTTAAAATTGCACGACGTCCAAATTTGGCAAAGTGTACCTCGTCTGTTACTTCTTCACCAATTCCACTATCCGGATCTATTTCTCTAGCTTCCTTTAAGCTTACTTCTAAGTTTGGGTTTTCCAGCTCATCGTCTGCTACTACTGTCCGGTTTCTCCAAATTTCGAAGTCTCCTTTTTCCGGATTGATGATTACATCAAAGTTTTCATCCGTACCAAACATTTTGGCAATCACGTTTCTAAAAGACTCTTCCAAGACACTAATCATCGTGTCTTTATCGATGTTTTTTAGTTCTTTAAATTCTTCTAACGTGTCAGTCATGCTGATTGTCTCTTCCCTTTTTGCCATATTTGTTAAAATCTAATGGTATATTTAGTGTACTTTATTTCGTCATATCCAAAGCTAATAGCTTCTTTTACTAGCTTTTTGCGTTTGTCGCCTTCTTCTTTAACTTTCTTCTCTATTTCAATCGTAAAGCTATTTTCTTCGGCTGAAGTTAAAATGCCGTGAAGCTTTATCCCGTTTTTAGACAAAACTTCTACTTCATTTCCAATGTTTTTTTGATACTGCCTGAGTATTTTAAAGGGTGATGTGAGTCCTACTGAACCTACTTCGATTTCAAAATCTTCTTGATCGCGATCCAGTTTACTCTCGATATGTCGGCTTATTGAAGCGCAGTCATCAATATTGACACCTTGGTCGTTATCAATTTCTACCACGATGGAATTTCCCGGTAATATCTGAACATCAATCAGATAGTTGTCCGTTCCCTCCATTTTTTCTTCTGCTAGTTTGCGTATTAATGCTTCATCTATCATTTTAAGCCCATGTTTAAGAATAAAAGAAGGGGACTTTAGCGTCCCCCCATCACCACTCTCTTTCTCATTGCAGTTGCAAAATTACATAAAATCAATGATTTTGCAAAATTTTATCTCAATAAACACCTCATTTCTAGCTTAGATAATGTTGCTTGATTTTTTGCATGCAATTTTATGCTGCTTGGGCTTATTCTTTTTTTAGTGTAGTCTTTCTTAAATGGTTTTTAAAGGTATAGCTCACCAAAAAAATCAGGACAGTGAAAGTTGGGTTGTGGTAGGTCTATAGGGTTCCAACTTAGATAGTGTGGAAGGGTACTATCATCAGCACATTTGTAAAAGTTTACTTTAATCTTTTCCGGTAGGTTGTTTGGGTCAAGTCCCATGGTTGTAAAGGGGATTGAAATATCCAGACTCCAGCAAAACATTCCGGGTTTTTCTTCGAAAACCTCTCGTTCTATAGATGAATGCCTATGGATTGATAGATATTCATCTTTTGATAAAGACTCTTTAGCATCCCGTGATAGTCGTTTGGAGGCATCGCAAGTCCCTATACAGTTGAATTCAAAATTATAGTAGTAAGGTGCATTTGTTTGTTGCATGAAAAACTCAACACAACTGTCTTGATAGACGGGTGTATTATCATTGAGCGTCGTAGCAAGTAGATATAAACCTCTAACGGCGTAAGAAAGATAGAGTCTTTCATTTGTTCTGGCAATACTAACTGCTGCAATAGGCTTGTAAGGATAGTCTTCCCAGTTTGCATGTTCAATGAAAACTTTGTGACCTTTAGCTTCCATCAAATAGCCAACTGATGATATATCAAGCATTTCAAGAGTGCTAATATAGGGTGCGAAAGACTTTTTCGTGGCTTTAAGCTTGTTTGTATCCAATGGCTAAGTATATTAAAAATTGTTATTCATCGTTTTGAACCCAAAATTATGAAAAAAACATGGAAGCCATTGAATTATAGTTGGAAAAACAGTTAATCTTGTTGAAAATATCTTTCAGAAGCGTGTTTTGGCGACAGTCTTTTGAAAGATATAGAAGTTTTATGCATTTACTCGATATATACAGCTGTTCCGCTGGCTGAAACCATCAGCATGCTTCCATTTCCGCCTATTGTTTCATAATCAAAATCCACGCCAATCACAGCGTTGGCTCCCAAGTCGCTTGCTTCTGCTTGCATTTCTGTGAGTGCTATGTTTTTAGCTTTGCGTAGCACCTTTTCGTATGACCCTGAACGTCCGCCAACAATATCCCGAACGCTGGCAAAGAAGTCTTTAAACGCATTTGCACCTATGATGGTTTCTCCTGAAACAATGCCATAATACTTGGTGACTCGTCTTCCTTCAATAAACGGGGTGGTTGTGATAAGCATAAATGATGTTTTTAATGTTTGTAAAGTAAAAGTACGATAAAATCTTAATCAATAGGCTTCATGATTGAACCAATGCTTCTTCTTCCATCAACTTTTATAACGATTGGATGTTCAAAGTGCACTAGACGTATAAATTCAGTTTCAATTTCAGCCGGCATTTTATTGAGATACTCCTCGTCAAACCGACCTTCTCCTTTTATTCTATTGACCGTAAAGTAGGCTACACCAAAAGAAGTTAAATTTTGGAAGAAGTGTGTTCCTTGGCTAGGGTCTATCCGGTAGTTCTCTAATTCAGACTCAACGATGGCACGTGCGTTAGAAATATTTGGCCATTTTACAGGAATACCCAGCCAATGGTCGCTGCTGCCCCAGCGTCCGGGTCCCACGAGTACGTATCCCCTGTTTTGAAGGGTAAGCTCCCGGTTAATTTTTTCAATTTCATAAGCGATGAGTTGATTGTTTTTAGGATTGAAGCTTGCTGATTTAACATAAAGCAAGTCATGCACATCGTTTGTGATTCCATTACCGAGTACACTGGGCGACTGAATAATGGTAGCACTTGGTTCTATTACAGTCAGGTCTTCTTCTATCGAGTCATTTTGGTTAACAATGGGACGCACTTGCAAGAAGTATAAAACCCCCTTTCGAGGTTCTGTTGGATGTGGATTGACGGCAAATTCTATTTCTATTGGGCGACCCATTTCTTGCTGGCAGATATGTAAAAGTTTATCTAATGTGTCTGCCAACGGATAATAGTCGTGTTGAAGAATGTTGGCAAATGAAAGTATCTTTCTTCCTCCGGGATAATACCCGTCCCGAATGATTTGATCTGTCGCGTCATAGGTTGATACGATATACCTCAACGATCCGTCTTCGTCTGCATCTTTTACCATGAGCTTTTGAAGGTTGAACGCATCGTCAACCGAGAAGTCAAGTGTCAGTTTCTTTAAGTTGAGTGCATAAAACTGAGTTTGTGTTTCCCTTAATGCTAAATCTTCTGTGCTCATCTGCAAAATATTGCGTGGATGTCTGGGAGAAAATCGAAGAGTTTTCCCTCCATCGACGATGTACTTCCCTAGACCTAATGCAATATTAACAATACCATCTTCAGCTTTTTCATTTCCTATCGGATAGAAGTTCAATGAACGTGCTACGCCGCTAATCATGGGATATAGCCGCTCTCCATAAGCGGTCCCGGCTACTTCTTGCAGTACAATAGCCATTTTTTCCTGGTCTATCAGGTTGCTCGTGGCCGTCATGTATTGTTTGCTGTCTTTATAGAATACAGAGGCGTAAACCGCTTTAATAGCATCGCATACATTGCGCAACATTTCGTTCTTATCGTTGTCTTTGGGCACCATGTACGTCGCATACACTCCGGCAAAAGGTTGATAGTGTGAATCTTCAAGAAGACTGGACGAACGCACTGCCAACGGACGTTTGATGATGTCAAAAAAAGCCAGCAAATCTTCCGTTAATTGGGATGGCAAGGATGAGTGTAGAAAGTATTGTAGAATAACCTCGTCATTCTCATTGCTTAAGGCAAGCGGATACAACTGGTTAGACTCCATGAATTCATCAAAAATATCGGTACAAATAACAACAGTTTTAGGTATATTGACCATGAAATTGGGCTGATCCAGGCTAGGATGACGTTTGATCATGGTGCTGATAAATGCCAAACCGCGACCTTTTCCTCCCAGTGAACCTTCTCCTATTCTGGCAAAGTGACTGTACTCGTCAAACCGGTCTTTCTGGTAGATAGCTACCACGCCGGTATTTTTCATTTTTCTGTATTGAACAATCACATCAAAGATAAACTGTCTGGCCTCATCCATGTCCATATAGTCATTAACATCAATTTGGCGTAAGATTTCAGCAGGTGGGAATATGGCACGTGAGTAGAAGAAACGTGAAAAATGATTGCGTGATAGGTGATAGCGAAGCGAATCGTCCGGAATTTTAAATATCGTGTGTTGTAAATCTCTCAAGTCTTTGATATGCATAATCTCTTCACGAGTTTCCGGGTTTAGGATGATAAAATCTCCAAAGCCAAAGCGTTGGGTAATCTTCCAGCGTAAATCTTGCGGATAGCTTTTGGAGTTTTTATTCAAGAATGAAGCAGCTAGTTCTATGGCGTATTGCTGATTTGATTCTTCGGATGACTGAAAAATGATAGGAATGATTTTTCCGGTTTTTCGCACATGTTTTCCAAATTTATAACCGGCTATCGGGTCTCTTTTCCCTTCGCGAGGAAAGCTCATATCTGCAACGATCCCCAAAATATTGTCTTGGTAATGGTCAAATATGCGAATAGCCTCCTCATAAGTACGTGCCAGTTTTATTTTGGGTCTTCCGCGCATGCGCAATGTGCGTTGGTGATCGTTTAGGGCTTCTTTCGAAAACTCTTGGCTTTGTTCCAAAATAAATTTATACAGGTAGGGGAGTGCTGCTGAATAAAACCGAATAGAGTCTTCTACCAATAGAATGGTTTGAACGCCAACGCTGGCAGTGTCATCTTCCACATTCATTTTGTCTTCAATCAGTTTAATGATAGCCAGCAGTAAATCGGAGTTGCCCAGCCAACTGAATATGTAATCAATCACACTCAGGTCTTCGGTTGCAATTCTTCGGGTTACCTCTCTGGAAAAAGGAGTAAGTACTACGATAGGTATATCGGAATATTTCTTTTTTATTTTTTTAGGTACCGAAAATATGTCTGAGTCTTGAAGATTCGGAATGCAGATGATTAGTTCGAAATTTATACTTGCTAGCATGTCTAGCGCTTCCTCTTCGGTAGATACCTGCGTGAATCGGGGGGGATAACGAAGGCTGAGGCTCATGTATTCGTTAAATATTTGCTCATCAACCCGACCGTCTTCTTCGAGCGTAAACGTATCATAATTAGTAGCTATTAGTAGTACGTTGTAAATTCGTTTACTCATTAAATTGGCAAAAGAAGTGTCTTTAAATACCCATTTGCGGAAATCTTCAATTCTACTCATGTTGTGGTTTATCTGAAATGAAAACTATACTGTTTTTTCTCCCTTTCAATGCTGATAACTTAATTTATTCGCCGTGAAGATTGTGTGAAAGTGTAAGCATTGAAAGGTGTGATGACCAAAAGTAGTGAAATATCTTGATTGTCTGGAGAGAAACTTTAAATTTGTAAACTATATGTTATTCCAACTGTTTTATACATATGTACCATAAAAGATTATAGTTACCTAAAGACAATATTAAATACTAACACATGAAAACAAATGACATTTTATCTGCGTTAGAAGCAAAACATCCGGGAGAACAGGAGTATTTGCAAGCAGTAAAAGAAGTATTACATTCAATCGAAGAAGTTTACAACCAACATCCTGAATTTGAAAAAGCTGGGATTATCGAACGTCTGGTAGAACCGGATCGTATCCTGACATTCCGTGTGGCTTGGGTGGATGATCAAGGAAAGGTGCAAGTAAACCTGGGTTACCGGGTGCAGTTTAACAATGCTATTGGTCCGTATAAGGGCGGTATTCGTTTTCACCCATCTGTAAACTTATCTATTCTTAAATTCTTAGGCTTTGAACAAACATTTAAAAACGCATTAACAACGCTGCCAATGGGCGGTGGTAAAGGAGGCTCAGATTTTGCCCCTCAAGGTAAAAGTGATGCTGAAATCATGCGTTTTTGTCAAGCCTATATGCTGGAATTATGGCGTTTATTAGGTCCTG
Organism: uncultured Parabacteroides sp.; assembly: GCA_964610765.1. Taxonomy (GTDB): domain Bacteria; phylum Bacteroidota; class Bacteroidia; order Bacteroidales; family Tannerellaceae; genus CAZSWS01. The sequence continues at coordinate 6,004 of CAZSWS010000016.1, read as the reverse complement.
ACTCAGATGTTCCTGCCGGGGATATTGGTGTGGGCGGTCGCGAAGTGGGCTATATGTTTGGTATGTATAAGAAGCTGGCACAAGAACATACAGGCACATTCACCGGAAAAGGTCGTGAGTTTGGCGGTTCTATCCTTCGTCCTGAAGCTACCGGTTTTGGTGGTTTGTATTTTGTTCATCAAATGCTGCAAACACAAGGAATTGAGATTAAGGGAAAGACCGTGGCAATCTCCGGTTTTGGCAATGTTGCTTGGGGTGCAGCTACTAAGGCTACCGAGTTGGGAGCTAAAGTCGTCACCATATCCGGACCTGATGGATATGTATATGATCCGAACGGTATTTCAGGTGAGAAAATTGATTATATGTTAGAGCTACGCTCTTCCGGTAATGACATTGTTTCGCCATATGTTGAGAAGTTTCCCGGGGCGATTTTCTTCTCGAATAAACGTCCATGGGAACAAAAAGTGGATATAGCTTTACCATGTGCTACACAAAATGAGTTGAATGAGCAAGATGCCCAACAACTGATTGATAATGGTACGCTGTGTGTCGCAGAAATATCTAACATGGGTTGTACGGCTGAGGCTGTGGATAAATTCATCGGACACAAGTTCTTGTTTGCTCCGGGCAAAGCGGTGAATGCAGGAGGTGTAGCTACTTCAGGTCTTGAAATGACACAAAATGCAATGCATATCTCCTGGACTGCTGAAGAAGTTGATGCTAAATTGCATCAAATAATGAGTAGTATCCATGAGCAGTGTGTGATTCATGGTAAAGAAAGTGGATATATCAACTATGTGAAAGGAGCCAATATTGCCGGATTTATGAAAGTTGCTAAGGCGATGATGGATCAAGGGGTGATTTAGTCAACTAGGCATAAAACCTTTTTAAAATATAAGATACCGAAGAGGCTTTTACGCATCTTCGGTATTTTTTTATGTATATGAGTAATTTCAGGGATTTATGAAAAACTTCTAAAAACTACTTTTCTTTCTCTTTAAACTTCAGCGCATAAAATGCTTTCATCATTGAATCCATTAACTCTTTATTGTTCATTTCATTAAATAGTAGAAATATATGAGCAGATCCGATGTCTTTCCTCCATACAGAGATATACATGCATTGCTTATATTTTTGGATAAACTCTTTATGTGCTTTATCCAATAAAACGGTAGCCCCTCCTTCGGCATTAAATTCTTTTTTTACAGATTCGTCCGGCATTTTTTGAATTTTCAGTTTCCCCGGTTCCATTATGCCCGTAAGATTCATTGCAATGGGCATAAAAGTCATTTCTTCGATATTCTTACCTTTCATTGTAGCGTCTGTAGGACGAATAGCATAGCGTGCTTCTAGTTTTCCTTTTTTATGTTTTATAGCAAACTCATATTTTAATTGAGGGTTGTTTATTGAGTCAATGACTTCGAATCCATCCGGTATGGTAAATGTCATTTCAGCCTGTTTCATCAGTCGGGTAAACTCATCCGGGAATGCATTTTGAGCTTTTAATATACAAGGCGATACGAAAAGCATGGATAGCAGAAAGATTTTTTTCATGTTCATGGTCTTTGATTTTTAGTTTTATAATTGCTAGAGTAAATACTTTGTGTTTTATTTTTGTTGGCTCAGTCCTTTAGCTGATTCTGCCAGGCGGATAAACTCTCTTCGATAACCTTTATCATCATTGTCTAGTCCTTCTTTCGCAAGCTCAATAGCTGTGTCATAAGTTGCATCTCCTATAAAGTCCGACTCACGCATCAATTGTCCGAACATGGCTACAGCTGCGGCAAAGCGGAAGTCTTTTGATACGTTGTCTTTGTTATTATCTACCAATGCACGTTCCATTTTTTTACTAACTTCTTTGTCTGGCTCTTTGTAACGTAGTTTAACTGTAAGTAGTTCGTTTGATCCGGTTGTTGAAGATGCTTTAGTGTTTTTTTTCTGATATTTTAAATCATCTATTTTGCCCACATAATCGTTTTTAACGCCTGTTGGGATTACTTCGTAAAAAGCTGTCACGGTATGTCCGGCTCCTAAATCGCCCGCATCTTTAGCATCGTTATTAAAGTCCTCATCCTTGAGTAGTCTGCTCTCATAGCCAATCAGACGGTAAGCCTGTACTTTTTCAGGATTAAACTCTATTTGTAATTTTACGTCTTTTGCTACGGTATGAAGCGTTGCTCCAAATTCATTCACCAACACGCGATTGGCCTCTTGTAAATTATCGATATACGCATGATTTCCATTACCTTTCTCGGCTAAGGTTTGTACTTTATTGTCTTTGTAGTTGCCCATGCCATAGCCTAGCACGGTCAGAAATACACCACTTTTACGTTCTTGCTCAATCAGCTTTTCTAATCCGTCAACAGAAGATACTCCCACATTGAAGTCGCCATCTGTACAAAGTATGATGCGATTATTCCCTTTAGGCATAAAGTTTTCTTTCGCTACTTTATATGCCAGTTTGATGCCTTCGCCTCCTGCCGTTGAGCCTCCTGATGTTAATTCGTCAATGGCTTCACGAATCTTTTGTTTGTCGCTTCCCGGTGTTGCCTCTAGCTTAATACCTGCCGCTCCCGCATATACAACAATCGAAACCTTGTCTTTGTCGCGTAAATTATTCACCAATAGTTTAAGAGATGATTTGACGAGGTCTAGCCGTGTTGGTCCAAACATAGAGCCGGATACATCAATAAGGAAAACAAGATTGGAAGAGGGTAGATTGTCACTGGGTATTTCTCTTGCTTTTAATCCAATACGAACCAATTGATGAGCCTTGTTCCACGGACAAGTGCCAGCCTCCAGGGTAATAGCTACCGGGTCGTTTCCGTTGGGCTTGGGATAGTTATATGAGAAATAGTTGACTAGCTCTTCTGTGCGAATAGCATCTGATGGAGGTAGCTCACCTCGGTTGATAAAGCGACGCATATTACTATATGATGCGGCATCTACATCGACCGAGAAGGTGGAAAGGGGAGATTCAATTACTTGTTTGAAGCCGTTTTCCCTGATTGAGCCATACTCTTCAGCATGCATACGGTCGTATGAATCTTCTGCAACAACAATGGAAGCACTAACCAAAGAAGTTTCTCTTAAAGAACCAATGATAGCGTTTTTTTTAAGGCTTCCAGTTCCTACCACTATGACTTCTTCCAAAGAAGAATCTGCCGCTTTTAATTTAACATCCAGTTTGGCAGACTTAACGGTGCGACATTCTTGTTCATAACCTACGTATGAGAAAATCAGTGTTGTCCCTTTTTTAACTTCAATGCTGTATTTTCCATCTTGATCTGTGATGGTATTCTTCGTGCTTCTTTCGGCAGATACGCTACATCCAATAAGGGGTGTATTGTCTGCTTTGTCTGTTACTCTACCTGTTACGGTAATGACTTGTGCTAAACTAGTTCCGATTGTGAAAAGAGCTACCAATAAGGTGAGCATCCATTTTCTTAGTTGTTTTGCTTCCATGATTTTTATTTTTATATGATTATTAAATTGCTTTTACTATAGAGATGCACGGATAGCACGAATTCCATAAACGGATGATAATTTTTTATAGACTAGTTGTTAATCATCACATCAATCCTTTAAAAACTAACGAAATTTTGAGACATGTTTATTTTTGCTCTATGGACTGTTTTTCTAAAAACTTGTTTCTGTTAACCACTTAAGAACCAATATGCTGAAAAGACCATTTATGTTTGTTTTTTATTATCTTTACAATATACATTTGATATAATCCCTCATAACTTTGTTGTTGATGAAGAGAATAAATACATATATGCTGTTAATTCAGAGTTTGAAGATTACTTATTGAGGTATCAATTATAACGTTTGATTATAGCTGTTGAATAATATTTTGTACTAAGTTTGATAATAAAAAAGAGTCTGTTCTTCAAGAGAAACATATCTAAACTTTCGGACGAGGAGTTGTTGATACACTACGTTGAATCCGGAGATGCTGAATATTTTGGTCAGTTATACAATCGGTATATCCCGTTGCTGTATGGACTTGGCTTGAAATATTTGCAAGATGAAGCACAGGCTCAGGATGCCGTGATGCAATTGTTTGAAGATTTGCTCCCTAAAGTGAGCAACTATGAGATAAAAGCATTTAAACCTTGGTTGTACCGGGTGGCAAGAAACCACTGTTTGCAGTTGTTGCGGAAAGGGAGTAAGGAAATTCGAGTAGATTTTACGGTTAATGGTGTGGAATCTGACGATTTTTTGCATCTATTAAGTGAAGAAGAAAATTCAGAAGAACAGTATCAGGCGTTGCAACGTTGCTTAGAAAAGCTTTCTAAAGAACAAAAAGCTTGCATTATGCAATTCTTTTTAGAAGAAATGTCGTATGCAGATGTGGTTGAACAAACCGGTTATACACTGAAAAGTGTAAAAAGCTATATTCAAAATGGGAAACGCAACTTGAAAATTTGCATGAATAAACAAGAAACCTTATGAGCTTATTAAATTACATACGAGGACTCCGCAAAGGAAAAGAAGCACATCGGCTGGAAAAAGAGGCGATGCAAGACTCTTTCTTGGCTGATGCTTTGGATGGATATCAGCAGGTGGGAGGCAATCATGAAGAGCAGATTGAGAAGTTGCGAATGCAGGTGCTGTCGGCTACCCAAAAGAAGAAAAACAATCGCGTGCTTTATTGGGCTGTTGCTGCTTGTTTGTTGTTGGGTGTAGCGGTGAGTTCATACCTTTTATTGCAAAGAGATGAAAGTCGTGAGGAGGTATTATTAGCTCAAGAAACTTCGACAAAGTTAGAACCTTCAGCAGATGAGGACTTTTCGGTAAGTGAAGAGGCGGAGGTCACTAGAGAAGCCGTAGCATTGAAGGAGGCAGATTCTGTAACGGATATTCCGACAAAACAAGTTGTGAAGTCTGCGGAACAAATAGAGAAAGAGAAGTTTGAAGAATTGAAGAATTCACCTCTGTTGGAAGAGCATCAAATGGTTGTTGCAGAAGATGTTGAGCCGGCGAAAAATATTCAAGTTCAGAAAGTGGTCGTTGCACAAGATTTAGGCGAACTGATAGAAGAAAAAGAAGATTCGAATGCAGTTAGACAGGTAGTACCTCGGTTGAAACAGGATCTTTCAACTGAGAATTTGGCATTTGTTCCATCTAATAAATATATTGTAGGAAAGGTGATAGATGCTAAGGGAGAACCACTAGTGGGTGTTTCGGTCGTTAAAACCGGGACGGGTGAGGGGGTAGTCACAAATCTGGACGGTGAGTTTTTTCTGAGTAAAAAGGGAGCGAATAAAAAAATAACGGCAAAATATATTGGCTTTGAAGACAAGGAAGTTCCCATCGATACAACTAAGACGATGCTGATAGCAATGAATGAAAAAGAGGATGTGTTGTCAGAAGTGGTGGTGGTTGGTACAGGAACTCAAAAGAAAGATCGTTTGATTGGCTCTCTAGGTACATTGTCCGGTGAAAAGTTGAGCAAAGAAAAGAAAGAAAAAGAGATAGAGTCAAAGCCGGTAATCGGCATGCGTAAATATAAGAAATACCTGAAAAAGAATCTTATAAGACCTACTGATCTGCTCTGTAAAAATGTAAAAGGAGAGGTGACGGTGACATTCTTTGTGAATGAAATGGGGCGTCCGGAGCATATTGCTGTTAGAAAAAGCCTTTGCGATTCGGCTGATAAAGAAGCTATGCGCCTGATTCAAGACGGTCCGGACTGGACCGTAGGTAATCAGTTAGTTGTTATCTCCGTAAAATTTTAGATAGTTCTTCACAAATCCAACCCATTTCTCTTATTATTTATGTTTTATATATAGGCTATTCCTTTTATTCTAATCCATTGAGTTAGAGTTGTTCATTGCTGTCTTTTGTTTTATCTTCCCTAGTCATTTATGTTTTTTGATAGGTTCAACTAATCGGCTCACAGCTGTGAGCCGGTCGGTCCACAGTTGTGAGCCAATCAGTCCACAGCTGTGAGCTAATCGGTCCACAGCTGTGAGCCGATTAGTTTGGTGTAGAGAAA
>CAZSWS010000015.1:0-40659 GCA_964610765.1 uncultured Parabacteroides sp. | reverse complement strand
CCGTGTAATTATATAAAACCGACTGTCTGGAATTTTAGTCGGTTAATAGTGATTAAAAATATTAAAACACATCTCTTTATTGCTGACTCTGTTTTTTTCTATTGTTCTAACCATTATAATTATATATTTATTATTACTTAATCCATATACTTCTCATACAAATGCTCTGTCTCCTTCGCTATTTTATATTGATCTTCATGCGTATATATTTGTGTAGTCTTTATATCCGTATGCCCTAATTGAGGCTTCAATGCTTCGGAACTCACTTTATTGCCAATCATGATAGTCGTTGCGAACGAATGGCGGGCTAGGTGGAATGTGATGTTTTTATCTATATTACAGAGAGTTGCAATTTCTTTTAGGTACTCATTTACTTTCTGATTCGTGGGAACCGGCAACAATGTTCCTTTAATATCGCAAATTGGATGACCTTCATATTTCTTAAGGATAGCCATTGCCGGAGGTAGTAGTGGAACTGTGGTTGTTACATTCGTCTTTGTGCGTGGAATAGATATCCAAGGCTTCCCATTAACGCCTGTAACGATATTAGCCTTGGTCAGTTTGGCTACATCTACATAAGCAAGACCTGTGAAAATTGAGAAAACAAAAATATTACGGACATTGTCAAGCCTTTCGGAAGCAAATTCTTTAGTACGGATAGCTTCTATTTCTTGCTCAGTCAGGTGATCCCTCTCTATCTTTTCAATTTTACACTCAAATAGCTTAAAGGGGTCTTTAGGAAGCCAATCATTCTTTACGGCATAATTCACAATTACACGGAACATCCGAATATATTTCATAGTCGTATTATGGCTACACTTCCGTTCAGTCTTCATATAGATTTCAAAGCCACGTATAAAATCATAATCCAGATCGGACAAAGACATATCAGAAACCTTATATTTCTTCTGCATATATTCCTTGATATGCTTCAATGTAGTTTCATACCGTGTATAAGTTGCTTTAGCGTAGTCAATATCAATCAGATTATAGACCATGCCATTATGAAGTTTAAATACCTCCATCACAGATTTTGAATTAGCTTTAAGCTTACCATTGAGTACATCAACGATGTATCTGGCTGTTAATGGCTCGTCTTTCGATTCATAGTTTCGCCTGACATCCATTACACGAGCTCGCAAAGTATCCATTGTTTCTTTAACACGTTTTGCATCTCCGGAATTACCTCTGATTTTTCCTTCGTTCCAAATTGTCAAGGGCAATCGCTCACCTGTGGCATACTCAGCTTTCACCTTATTTATAGTTACTCGCATATACATGGGGACTTCTCCTTTTTTATTCACTTTATCCTTCCGTATAAGAAAAGAAAGAGCAAACGTGTTTCGTTCTTGGGGAATTTGTGTTTTCATATTTCTATATTTTCAGTGTATACCTAAACTGTATACCTAATTAAAAATCTCAAAACAGGTATACATTTAGTTCCATAAAATATGAACTTCGATATACTTGCTCAGATTCTCAAATATAGAAAAAGCGTTGATACTGTGCAATATCAACGCTTTTGAATTAATTTAGATTAACTTTCAGTGGAGCTGGAGAGATTCGAACTCTCGTCCAAACGAGGAACTAATTTGCTTTCTACATGCTTATCTTCGCTTAAATTGTCGGAACAAGGTAAGACCGAAGCCACCAACCTTGAACTTATTCTCTTTATTTCATCTGTAACCCGAGACGTGCTACAAACTATCTCCGAAATTGCTGTACCACCGAATCGGATTGCCTCGAAGACAGAGCTTCCGGGTGATATCTCGTTCCACTACCTAGTAATGGAATAAAGCGTTGATTTACTAGACTTCAATCAAGCAGCGAGAGCGTAATTTTCTTCGCCAGTTAAAAGTTTATCAACCGATATTAAAGTGCCGGCCAACGACGCACTGCATGCTTACAAACCACTTCTGCCCGCTGTCAAAACCAGTCAGCCCCGAATTGTTGTAATTGTCTGTATCAAATAACGCTTTATAAGTCAGACTAAAACACTGAATAATTAGTATTCTGTGAGATTGCAAAGATAATTCTTTTCTTCCACCTACACAATTACCACATCTCTTATTATTAGTTCATACAATACGGTTGGGAGCATATTTTATCACTCTTTTAAAACAATATCCCCTACTCCAATTGTTTTATAATTAAAGTGCTAATATATAAAAACACAACATCATGAGTGGAAGCAAGAATACCCGTCACACAAAATCCATTAAACAATCTAATAATGGCTTAGGTAAAACTGATTTGGCTTTCTTTTTAAAAGGAAATAAAAGCCTTGATTGGGGAATGCAAAACCGATTGAGTCGCATCTTCAACCCGAAATCGGGTAGAACCGTGATGCTTCCTTTTGACCATGGCTATACCATGGGACCCACCAGTGGCTTAGAGCGGATTGACCTAAGTATTGTTCCTCTGATTGAATATGCTGATTCTATCATGTGTACACGTGGCGCACTGCGAACCAGTATCCCTTCCAGCATAGACAAACCTGTTTGCCTTCGTTTTTCGGGAGGAAGCACTTCCGAACAAGAACTGAATAACGAAACGCTATTAGACATCCAAGAGGCTGTCAGACTGAATGTTTCCGCACTGGCTATTACGGTGAATATTGGTGAGTCGTACGAAGCAAAAGCCATTGAAAACCTCATTCATACAGCTAACTTAGGATATAGTTATGGCATTCCCATCATGGCTACTGCACAAGGGAAGCCCGGAAAAGATGCCCGACAGATAGCTTTCTCCGCCCGTGTCTGTGCAGAAAACGGTGCAAATATTATCAAAACATTCTATCCTAAAAAGGACTTTGAAAAAGTCGTAAACTCCTGTCCGGTACCTATCGTAATTGCCGGAGGCAAGAAAATGCCTGAAAAAGACGCGCTGACTATTTGCTATCAGGCAATGATGGAAGGAGCTTCAGGTGTAGATATGGGACGTAATATATTTCAATCAACCAATCCCATAGCCATGATACGCGCGATTTTTGCCATCGTACATGACGGTCTAGATGACATTCAAGCTTTCGAACTGTTCAATGACTTATCGTAATTGCCCTATAAGCTTTATTTATCAAGGCTAATGTTTTCACTCTCAAACAGAAGCAGTTCACGTACCCTGTTTTAACAAATCTTCTGTTCTTTTACATGGATGAAACGAGTAACTTTATAGCTTAATTTAGAATAAGCTATGGAACCGTTCATTCATTTACATACACACTCTCAGTATTCACTTCTTGACGGACAAGCATCCATTGATGCATTGATAGACAAAGCTCAAAACGATGGAATGGGTGGCATTGCCCTAACCGATCATGGCAGCATGTTTGGGGTCAAAGAGTTTTACAACAAAGTAAAAAAGAAAAACAGCAAGTTTCAATCGGTTATTAAAGACTGCCGAAGGGAGATTGCCGAAATAACTAAAAAAGAGAACCTGACACCTGAAGATGAAGAACGCATTGAGAAACTTCGCACCAAAGTACAAGAAAATGAACAAAACATTTTTAAACCTATCATTGGCTGCGAGTGTTATTGCGCACGCAACGGACGACACAATAAATCGACCAGAGAGGATCGAAGCGGTTGGCACTTAGTCGTTTTAGCTAAGAACTTCCAAGGCTATAAGAATCTGATTAAAATGGTGTCCAGATCATGGACAGAGGGTTTCTACAGTCGCCCCCGAATTGACAAAGAACTACTTGAAGAATATCGTGAAGGTCTAATCATATCATCTGCATGCCTAGGAGGAGAGATACCTCAATGGATTATGAAGAATAGGATTGATAAAGCCGAAGAATCCATCAGATGGTTTAAGGACATATTTGGTGACGACTATTACTTAGAGATGCAACGCCACAAAGCAGATGTCCCCAATGCAGATCATGAAGTATATGAACGACAAAAAGAGGTCAATGCTGCCATACTTGAGTTGGCTCAAAAGTGTGACGTTAAAGTTATTGCCACCAATGATGTGCACTTCGTTAACAGAGAGGATGCGGAAGCTCATGACCGATTGATCTGTTTGAGTACAGGCAAAGACTTTGACGATCCGAACCGGATGCGATACAGTAAGCAGGAATGGCTAAAGACTACTGCAGAAATGAATGAAATATTCAAAGACATACCTGAAGCTTTAAGGAACACACAAGAAATCATTGATAAAGTAGAGCTCTACTCTATTGACTCAGACCCCTTAATGCCTGAGTTTAAAATCCCAGTTACTTTTGGCACTGAAGAAGGTTATAAAACAAAGTTTACCGAAGCAGACCTTATTGAAGAGTTTGGCGATAAAGACTATTTCCGCTTAGGGGGATATGACAAGGTGATACGCATAAAACTTGAAGCAGACTATCTCGGACACTTAACCTACGAAAAAGCAGTTGACAGATACGAAAGTCCTTTAAGCAGTGAAGTAACAGAACGAATTGACTTCGAACTGAATGTAATGAAAACCATGGGTTTTCCGGGGTATTTCTTAATCGTACAAGACTTTATTGCCGCAGCTCGCGAACTGGGTGTCGCCGTAGGACCTGGTCGTGGTTCGGCAGCCGGTTCTGTTGTCGCCTATTGCCTGGGAATAACAGATATCGACCCACTAAAATATGACTTACTGTTTGAACGCTTCCTAAATCCGGACCGTATCTCATTGCCTGATATTGATGTTGACTTTGATGATGACGGTCGTGCAGAGGTTCTCAAATGGGTTACTGACAAATATGGAGAAGATCGCGTAGCACACATTATCACGTATGGCACAATGGCCACTAAGTCAGCCATCAGAGACGTAGCTCGCGTACAGAAACTTCCTCTATCCGAGTCTAACAAATTAGCCAAACTTGTTCCGGACAAGATACCCGACAAGAAGAAAGTCACCTTACGAGATGCAATTGGTTATGTACCTGAGCTATCTATGGCAGCTCAGAGCAGTGACCCTGTGATGCGTGACACCTTGAAGTACGCACAAATGCTTGAGGGGAACGTACGTAATACGGGAGTACATGCTTGTGGTGTTATTATTGGCAAGCAGGATATTTCAGACATTGTACCCGTCAGTACAGCCGAAGATAAAGAAACAGGCAAACGTATTTTAGTCACTCAATTTGAAGGCTCAGTCATTGAAGAAACAGGGCTTATTAAAATGGACTTTTTGGGTCTAAAGACACTCTCTATTCTAAAAGAAGCCGTCGAAAATGTGTATCAGACAACCGGAGTGCGAATTGATTTATCCAAGATTCCATTAGATGATAAAAAGACCTACGAGTTATACTGTCAGGGAAAAACAACCGGTACTTTCCAGTTTGAGTCGTCCGGCATGCAAAAGTATTTGAAAGAGCTTCAGCCTTCAACTTTCGAAGACCTGATAGCTATGAATGCCCTGTATCGCCCGGGACCCATGGACTATATCCCTTCTTTTATTGCTCGTAAACATGGAGAAGAAAAAATCGAGTATGACATTCCCATCATGGAGCGATATCTGAAAGAGACGTATGGCATCACGGTATATCAAGAACAGGTCATGCTCCTGTCCCGTCTGCTAGCCGATTTCACACGGGGTGAAAGTGATTCACTTCGTAAGGCTATGGGGAAAAAACTCAAAGAGCAAATGGACTCGCTTAAGACGAAATTCATTGCCGGGGGCAAAAAGAATGGCTATGAAGAAAAGGTGTTAAATAAAATTTGGGGCGACTGGGAAAAGTTTGCCTCCTATGCTTTTAACAAAAGTCACGCCACTTGTTACTCATGGGTAGCCTACCAGACAGCCTACCTTAAAGCCAACTATCCCTCTGAATATATGGCTGCCGTGCTCAGCCGCAACTTATCAAACATTACGGATATTACGAAGTATATGGACGAATGTAAAGCCATGGGTATTCAAGTACTGGGTCCGGATGTAAACGAATCGAAGCTCAAATTCAGTGTCAATAAAGAAGGAGATATCCGTTTTGGAATGGGAGCCATCAAAGGGGTGGGCGAAGGAGCTGTACTTAACATCATTGACGAACGGGGCAAAGAAGGCAAGTATTCCGATATATTTGACTTTGTACACCGCGTCAACCTCACCTCATGCAATAAAAAGAACATTGAAGCATTAGCTTTAGCAGGAGCTTTTGACAACCTAAATATCGGTCGCGAACAGTTTTTCGCAGACAATAGCAAAGGGGAAGTATTTGTTGAAACACTCATTCGATACGGCAATAAGTTTCAATTAGACAAGCAATCATCCGTTAATTCTCTATTTGGAGACATGATGGCTATAGATATCGCTCATCCGGAAATACCGCATGCACAGCGATGGAGTGATTTGGAGCGTCTCAATAAAGAAAAAGAACTGGTGGGCATCTACCTGTCAGCACATCCCCTAGATGAATATAAGGTGATACTCAATCATGTATGCAATACAACCGTCTCTGAACTGACCGATCTCCATGCATTGAAAGGAAGAGAAATTCTTTTTGGTGGAATTGTAACTGACTTTACTGAGAAAATGACCAAATCCGGCCAACCTTTTGGTGTAGGTAAGATAGAGGATTTTAGCGGAAGCTTTGAAATCGCCACATTTAGGCAAGACTATATCAGCTTTGGCAATTACTTCCGTCCGGGAATGTATTTATTGATTAATGCATCTGTACAACCCCGGTCATGGGATCCTACCAATATGGAAATCAAGATAAACAAAATTCGATTACTCTCAGAAGAAAAAGACAAACTCATTTCCAAAATCAATATCATGCTTCCTCTCCACCACCTTAACGCTGGAATGATTGAAGATTTATCTTCATTGATAACAGCCAATCCGGGCACTTGTAATCTGTTTTTCAAAGTAATAGATGGTGAGCAAAACATGACAGTTGACCTCATGTCAAAAAGTATACGGGTAAACATTACTCCACAACTAATTGAGTATTTAGAATCAAGTGAGAATATTGATTTTACTATCAATAAATGATATAGGTTAACGTCAAATTTATATGTACTTTTGGAGCATTAAACTATTATTAACGAAATAATCAGGGAAAATTATGGCAAAGACAGTGACAGACAGCAATTATAAAGAATTGCTTGAATCAGGGAAACCTGTAGTTTTAGACTTCTGGGCAGAATGGTGCGGACCATGCCGAATGATCGGTCCAATCATTGATGAATTGGCAGAGCAATATGCTGACCAAGTAGTTATTGGGAAAGTAAACGTAGACGACAACAATGACATTGTTAGTGAATTTGGTATACGCAACATACCTGCTGTATTTTTCTTTAAAGATGGTAAGGTGGTTGATAAACAAATTGGGGCTGCACAAAAATCTGCTTTTGAAGATAAAATAAAAAGCTTACTATAACTTGTTTTCAAGTTATTGAAAAAGGAGGTGTCTCATCATTGAGATGCCTCTTTTTTTATACTCAACCCAACACATAATGACCAGCAATTATATCCTGATACATCTACAAATTTACATCGCTTATTCAACTTCTTCTCAATAGATAATTACAAGTAAAAAAGAATCACTTGCAACCCCACCCTACCCTTATTCGAAAAAGACAGCAATAAGCTGGTATATGGATACTTACAAAAACAAATACAGCCTACTAAGCAAAAGAGCATAGCCAACTAATCGGCTCACAGCTGTGGACCAACCAGCTCACAGCTGTGAACCGGTTAGCTCACAAGTGTGGACCGATCGGCTCACAGCTGTGAGCCGATTAGTTGTCACTATCTAAAACAATAAATGGCTAGTAAAACTGTATCTTTTCTTTAGATAGATTTACACATTTATTAGAAATAACCAATCACTCTCAGCTTCAAACTTAAGGCTTCTAAACTCATTTGAAAATCCTTTCTTTAAAGACTATTTACTACGTAGAAATGAAGAAATGATTGCTAAAATTGAAAAAGATGTACAGAATAAATACACAATTCGTAAAGTAACAGAAGTAGAAGAGGATGCTCTCAAAAGAAAATTTGGTATAAAAGAAATACCCAGCTATATCATTTATGATAAAAAAGGTGAGCAAATCTATTTTAAAACCGGTTTTGAAGGTGTAAAAAAAATAGGCAAAATCATCGACAAGCACTTAGAATAAGAATAATAAGGTTCGTAAATCATTGTTTTATTACGAAATAAAGCATATTTTTGTTACAGAATAAACTATAAATGCATTTGTTATGATTGATATAAGCAAACTGAAAAAAGACGCAGACGAGCGCATGGAATTAGCCATTAGTTTTCTGGATGATGAATTAGCTCGTGTACGAGCCGGAAAAGCAAATGCGAGAATTCTGGATGGAATTAAAGTGAATTACTATGGCAGCATGACTCCACTTGATAATGTTTCTTCTATCACTACACCTGATGCTAAGACCATCATTGTGACCCCGTGGGAAAAACAATTAATAAAAGACATAGAGAAAGCGATTCAAGACTCTGACGTAGGTATTACACCCGAAAACAATGGCGAAGTAATTCGTCTAGGCATCCCACCTCTTACAGAAGAAAGACGTCGTCAACTAGCTAAGCAGTGCAAACAAAGTGCGGAAAATGCTAAAATAAGCATCCGTAATATTCGCCGTGAAGTTATTGATACCGTAAAAAAGAGCATCAAAGATGGTACTCCGGAAGATGTAGCAAAAGACACTGAAAATGAAGTGCAGAAGATGCATGACAAGTTCATTAAGAAAATTGACGAACTGTTTGCTGCTAAAGAAAAAGAAATCATGACTATCTAAACACATGCCGGAATATACATTCCGGCTTTTTCTTCTCCAAAAACATACATGGCAGACAATAAGGTAAAAGGACTGGTTATAAAGAATACCGGAAGTTGGTACACGGTACGTACCAACGATGGACGCATGATTGAAAGTAAGGTAAAAGGACGTTTCAGACTAAAAGGAATTCGAAGCACCAACCCGGTCGTAGTAGGCGATTATGTAGATATCGAAATTAATAACGAAGGAACAGCCTTTATATCTGCTATTGATGATAGAAAAAACTATATCATCAGAAGAGCGTCAAACTTATCTAAGCAGTCGCATATTTTAGCAGCCAACCTTGATCAAACGGCTTTAATAATCACAGTCAACTACCCACATACGACTACCATATTCATCGATCGCTTTTTAGCTACTGCCGAAGCATATCAAATACCCGCTTTATTAGTTTTCAATAAAATAGATCTTTACGACGAAGAAGAAATGGAGTATTTGAATGGTCTCATCTTTTTATATGAGACAATTGGCTATTCCTGTATCAAAGTATCCGGCGAAACAGGCGAAGGAGTAGATGAGTTAAGAGCCCAGATGACCAATAAAATCACATTATTTTCCGGTCATTCGGGTGTTGGAAAGTCCACACTTATCAATAAGCTTATTCCGGGTGTTGAACTAAAGACAGCCGATATCTCATTTTACCATAATAAAGGAATGCATACCACTACTTTTTCAGAGATGATTCCCCTTCCAACAGGAGGATACTTGATCGACACACCGGGAATAAAAGGATTTGGTACGTTAGGAATGGAAGAAGCAGACACGGCACATTATTTTCCGGAAATATTCCGCTTCTCTGAAAACTGTCGCTTTTATAATTGCACACACACCCATGAACCCGACTGTGCAGTCATCAAAGCAGTAGAGGAACACTATATAAGTGAATCACGTTATAAAAGCTACTTAAATATCCTAGAAGATAAAGATGAAGGGAAATATCGGGAGCCCTTCTAACCAACTAAGCATACGAACTTATTCGTTAGCCGGAACAGGCTTACGATTAATATTCGAACACGCGAAGACGAGCCAACATGCAGGCACCAACTATACCCACCTTTTCCTTTAGCCTTGAGGTAGTTATTAGTGTATCTTTATTGACTAAGTTTAATGAATACTTCCGAATAGCCGAAATCATGGGCTGCATAATATAGTCGCCTGTAACAGAAAGCGTACCACCAACAATAAGCATTTCCGGATTGAATATATTAATCACACCGGAAAGCCATTCACCCAATGTTTTTCCGATATCTTCAATGAGCTCAATACACAGCACGTCTTCTTTAGCAACAGCATCCAATATCCTATCCAAAGTAATCTCTTTATTTTTGCCTCCCTCCGACAAGATAGAAGAAGCCCCACCTTCAATCATTTCAATGACTTTGCGCTGAAGAGCCGACCCGGACACTTCAGTCTCCAAACATCCTTTCTTACCGCAATGACACATTATTTCATTGTCAAAGGCCTTGAAATGCCCAAGCTCACCGGAAAAGCCGGATTTCCCCATATATACTCTCCCATTGATTATTATTCCAATAGCCAGCCCCCAACTTATATTTACGAAGATGATATCTTTCTCTTTGGTAAAGTTTCCGGCAAGAAACTCTCCATAAGTCATAGCACGGGTATCATTATCAATTGTTACTTTATAACCCAGCTTTTCACCCAGTATTTCAGTCAGTGGTCGCTCATCAAAGTAAAAGATACTATAGCTATAGCCTGAATGCGGATTTACCCTTCCGGATATATTTACACCTATATTAAATATATTACTTGTATCTACTTTTTGTCTTTCAATAAATGACTTTATTATTTGAACAAGCTTATCTAAGGCCTCTGGCGTATTCTCCAATTCATAAGGAACATCCATTATCAAATCAATCATTTCACCTTTGAAGTTAATCATGCCAACATTTATTCCATTTTGGGTCATGTCAACACCTACAAAATAAGCTGCATCTGGATTAAGGCCATAAAGAGTAGGATGTCGCCCACCATTCGTTTCCAACTTTCCATATTCCTCCACATAACCCAAATCACACATTTCATTGATAATTTTAGTGGCTGTCGGGATACTTACATCTATCTCTTTAGCAACCTCAGCTATAGTAAAACTGCCATTCTGAATAGAATAGTAAATTATCTTCTTTTTAATTAACGTATTTTTCGTTCCTTTCTCTATTTCCTCTAGCAGAATATTCATGATTGATTATGTTATTTAATGAGTAGTACAAACATAAGTAAAAGAAATATCTAAACAAATTTATTAAAAACAAATCTAAAACCAAGCATTATTAATAATTATTTTTAATAATAAGCCGGGGAACAAAAAATAAATCCCTCAATACCACCCATAAACCCCATAAGCGAACATCAAAATCCAGAATAATTTTAAATTAGTTAAAGAAAAACACGGGGATTTTAAAAATAAGTCAATGATTATTTGGCTTGATTAAAATATATACATACCTTCACTGATGATTAATAAAATTACATGAAAGACGCATTCAACATCACGGGGTTGAAGGCTCTCTTAAGCTAATTCGTATAATAGAATAGAGGCAGCAACTCGTTCATCACTAACAAATCAGCATGAATCGAAATGCTTAACTCATATTCAGGAATAGACAAGTATATGAATAAATTTACTTTACAGATTATTTTGCTCTCAGCATTTATTTTTACTTTTTTTACATTCCAGTGCTGCACTTCACCCAAAACGGATGTTGACATCCTTATCATCGGCGGAGGTGCAAGCGGAACAGCTGCCGGCATACAAGCAGCGCGACTAAATGCAAAAACACTTATAGTAGAAGAAACCACCTGGCTGGGTGGCATGCTAACCGCAGCAGGAGTTAGTGCCATAGATGGGAATCACAACCTACCCGCAAGTATATGGGGAGAATTTAGAGACTCACTCATAGCTCACTACGGAGATGCCAATGCTTTACGAACAGGTTGGGTGAGTAGTGTTCTATTTGAACCTTCAGTAGGCAATGCTATCTTTCAAAAAATATGCGCCCACGAAGAACAATTAGATGTATGGCATGAAGCCCGCTTTGTTTCAGCTAAATACAAAGAGGGATTCTGGGATGTTAAAGTCTCGGTCAACGGACAGACAAAACATGTACATACACCTATATTAATAGACGCCACTGAACTAGGCGATGTTGCCAAACACTGTGGAGTGAATTATCACATAGGAATGGAAAGTCGCGAAATAACCAAAGAGCCTATTGCCCCACTCGAATCGAATGATATTATTCAAGACCTTACGTATGTGGCTATCTTGAAAGATTACGGTGAAGATGTAACCATAGAAAGGCCTGAAGGATATGACTCAACTCTTTTTGCATGTGCCTGCATCAATGACCTATGCATAACTCCTAAAGAACCGGACAGATTATGGAAAAAGGATGCAATGATCAGATACGGCAAACTACCCAACAATAAATACATGATAAACTGGCCGATTGAAGGCAATGATTATTATCTGAACATACTTGAGCTATCTCCACGCGAAAGAGAAAAGGCATTAAAAGAAGCCAAACTCTTCACACTAAGCTTTCTTTACTTCATGCAAAAAGACCTTGGTTTCAACACGTTGGGACTAGCGGATGATGAATTCCCTACGAAAGACAAGCTCCCCTTCATTCCTTACCACAGAGAATCAAGAAGAATAGAAGGAAAAGTACGCTTCACACTTAATCATGTAACGCACCCCTACGAACAAGCACAAAGCCTATATCGTACAAATATAGCCGTAGGAGACTATCCGGTCGATCATCATCATGCGCGATATCATGGATACGACAGTCTGCCTAACCTTTACTTCCATCCTATTCCATCTTTTGGTCTTCCACTAGGAACACTGATTCCTAAAGAAACAGAAGGGCTCATTGTTGCTGAAAAGTCGATATCAGTATCGAATTTGATTAATGGAACAACGCGTCTTCAACCGGTTGTACTGCAAATTGGTCAAGCAGCCGGCACATTAGCAGCACTAGCCATTAAAAATGGCTGTCCAATCAGCGAAGTATCAGTTAGAGAAGTGCAAAAAGAAATACTCAATTCAGGTGGCTACTTAATGCCATATCTTGATGTATCCAAAGAACATCCATTATTTAAAACATACCAACGAATTGGTTCAACCGGCATATTAAGAGGTGTAGGAAAAAACATTGGATGGACCAATCAAACCTGGTTACGAGCCGACACACTGTTGATGGGGTCTGAGCTTGACATTCTAGGAAAAATGTACGAAAACACATCCTGCGAGAAATTTGCTAACAAACAATCAGTGACAGTAGAAGAAGTACTAGAAATCATCACTGAAATAGGTGAAAATACAAATACCCTAAATCAGGCAGATGTTTACTCAACAGCAGAAGCATTATTTAAGGAGTATGATTTGGGAGACTTTTCACCTAAAAAACCCATACAAAGAGGAGCTTTCGCCCTCTTAATTGACAGCATGCTTAAACCTTTTGATAAAGAGGTAGACATATATGGAAACTATAAATAAAACATAAACATGAAAAAAAGCCGTAGAGATTTTATAAAGACAGCAACTATCGCCGGAGCATCGGCTATGGTGCTTCCAACTGTAGGTTGTACGACTGAAGAAAAGAACAAACAGCACTCAAACATTCGAGTTGATGAATCTATTGAAAGCAGTCTTATCGTACCTAAATCAGCAGGGCTACAAATATCAGGCACATTCTTAGATGAAATCACTCACGATATTCCTCACCAAAACTGGGGAGAAAAAGAATGGGACTTAGACTTTCAATACATGAAGCAAATAGGTATAGACACGGTTATCATGATTCGATCAGGGTATAAGAAGTTTATCACCTACCCTTCAAAATATCTAATAAGCAAAGGCTGCTATATGCCATCGGTCGATTTAGTAGATATGTATCTGCGACTCGCCGAAAAGCATGGAATGAAATTCTACTTCGGACTTTATGACTCCGGCAAGTATTGGGCAACAGGAGACATGTCAGTTGAGATTGAATCAAACAAGTACGTAATTGACGAGGTCTGGAAAGACTATGGTCACTACAAAAGCTTCGGAGGTTGGTACTTAAGTGGAGAAATCAGTCGGGCAACCAAAGGAGCCATCAGTGCATTTTACGACATGGGCAAACAATGTAAAGACGTTTCAGGAGGTTTACCCACATTTATTTCTCCATGGATAGATGGAAAGAAAGCAGTGATGGCTGCAAGCAGTACCCTGACAAAAGAAAATGCAGTCAGCATAGAACAACATGAAAAAGAATGGAGTGAAATATTTGATGGCATCAAAGACGTAGTTGATGCCTGTGCATTTCAGGATGGACATATTGACTATGACGAACTAGATGCTTTTTTTGAAGTAAACAAAAAACTGGCAGATAAGTACGGATTAGAGTGCTGGACCAATGCAGAAAGCTTTGACAGAGACATGCCTATCAAATTCTTTCCTATCAAGTTTGACAAACTTAGAATGAAGCTTGAAGCCGCCAAACGAGCCGGTTATGACAAAGCCATTACGTTTGAGTTCTCTCACTTTATGAGTCCACAGTCGGCCTACCTACAAGCAGGACATCTATATAACCGATATAAAGAATACTTTAATCTATAAACAGATGAACTCAAGTATAAATCTAAGCTATACAGTATTCCTAGCATCTGTGGCTGCATTAGGCGGTTTTCTGTTTGGCTATGACACAGCCGTTATTTCAGGAACAATCAGCCAGGTTGGCACACAGTTTGACCTAGACTCTATCGAAAAAGGCTGGTATGTGGGATGTGCTTTAATCGGGTCAATAGGCGGAGTTTCTATAGCCGGTCTATTATGTGATTCGATTGGACGAAAAAAGACGATGCTTATTTCTGCTGTTCTCTTTAGTGCTTCAGCGGTTTTATGTGCCGTTTCTTTTAGTTTTCAGACATTAGTAGTTGCCAGAATAATAGGAGGAATAGGAATTGGCATCGTTTCCATCGTGTCTCCACTCTACATATCTGAAGTATCAGCTGCTCAATATAGGGGCAGGCTGGTTGCGTTATATCAACTAGCTATCACGATAGGTTTCCTAGGAGCATATCTAATCAACTTCGCCCTACTAAACTATTCGCACAGCAGCGCAGCAAACATCCAAGCCCCTTTACTAAAATTAATTTTTCATGAAGAATCATGGAGAGCTATGCTAGGAATGGAAATCGTGCCTGCTTTTATCTTTTTCATGATTATATTCTTTATCCCCGAAAGCCCTCGTTGGTTAGCATTGAATCAAAAAAACGAAAACGCTCTTTCTATCCTACAACATATATACAAGGTTAAAGAGGTTGCAAACAAAGAGCTAAATCAAATTTTAAAATCTTTAGAAGGAATACAAAAAACCGACTGGAGGGTACTCATGGAGCCGGGCATAAAAAGAGCAGTACTTATTGGTGCAGCCATTGCTATTCTTGGTCAGTTCATGGGGGTAAATGCAGTCTTATACTATGGACCCAGCATATTTGAAAGCACCGGTCTGTCAAGTGGAGACTCGCTATTCTATCAAGTTATTGTAGGGCTTGTCAATGTTTTCACGACTATTATTGCCGTTTTCATCATTGACAAAGTGGGACGCAAAAAACTGGTTTACTTTGGAGTAACCGGAATGATTCTTTGTTTATGCCTGATAACACTTTACTTCACGCTAGCCGACTCACTAGGCATTTCAAGCATCGTGTTATTAGTTCTCTTTCTGTCGTATATTTTCTGTACAGCTATATCCATATCAGCTGTAATTTTCGTCTTTTTATCAGAAATGTACCCAACAAAGGTCCGTGGTTTAGCCATGTCTATAGCCGGACTATCCTTATGGATTGGAACATACCTCGTAGGTCAATTAACTCCTTGGCTACTTGAAACACTCACTCAAGCCGGGACCTTTATGTTGTTTGCTCTCATGTGTATCCCATACATATTAATTGTTTGGAAATTAATGCCGGAAACTACAGGCAAATCATTAGAAGAGATTGAAGGTTTCTGGAAAAAATAATCTAATAAAAAAGAATATGAACTTTAAAGAATTAGCAACAAAGTACAAAGAAGAATTATTAGATGGGGTCTTGCCATTCTGGCTGGAACATTCAATAGATAAAGAATATGGAGGCTATTTAACCTGCCTTGATAGAGATGGGTCTGTATTTGACACAGACAAGTTCATCTGGCTTCAGGGAAGACAAGTCTGGTTGTTCTCTATGCTATACAATGAAGTCGAACAGAAACAAGAATGGCTAGACTGTGCCATTCATGGGGCTGAATTTTTGAAAAAGCACGGTCATGATGGTAAATACAACTGGTATTTTTCCTTGAACAGAGCAGGACAACCATTAGTGCAACCCTATAATATCTTCTCTTACACTTTTGCCACCATGGCTTTTGGACAGTTGTACAAAGCCACACAAATTGAGGAATATGCTGAAATTGCCAAAAATACTTTCGACTTAATTCTTAAGAAACAAGATAATCCAAAGGGCATTTGGAATAAGGTATATCCCGGAACGCGCGAGCTTAAAAACTTTGCACTGCCCATGATTTTAAGCAACCTAGCGCTAGAAATCAAAGACCTCCTATCCAACGAGCTGCTAAACTCGCTCATAGACGATTGTATACACACAGTTATGGACGAGTTCTACAGACCCGAACTAGGAGGTATTATGGTTGAAAACATACATCCAGACAATACCCTATCAGACAGCATGGACGGTCGCTTAATTAATCCGGGACATGCCATTGAAGCCATGTGGTTTATGCTTGATGTAGCTAGTCAACGCAAGGAGAGCCAATTGGCTCAAAAAGCCGTTGACATAACCATTACCATGCTTGAGTATGGCTGGGACAAAACATATGGAGGCATATTTTACTTTATGGACCGAGAAGGACGCCCAACTCAGCAGCTTGAATGGGATCAAAAACTATGGTGGGTACACATCGAAGCATTGATCTCACTACTTAAAGGCTATAACCAAACCGGCGATAAAAGATGTATAACATGGTTTGAGAAAATTCATGAATACACTTGGAGTAAATTCAAAGATGCTGAATATCCCGAATGGTTTGGCTATCTAAACAGAAGAGGAGAAGTGCTTCTGACATTAAAAGGAGGAAAATGGAAAGGGTGCTTTCATGTACCCAGAGGCTTATACCAATGTTGGAAAACATTAGAAGAAATTGAGAGAAAAGGATTAGTGTCTTAATAAAAATAACTTTCAAATTAAATTACTATGAATCAAACGTATTTTTTTAGTTTTCATAAACTAAAAAGAGTGTTAAAAGTCACCTTCTTAACACTTATATTGTTGAATTCGGGAGTAACGATTGGCTATTCAAACTCATCTATCAAAGAATCGCCTGCTCAAGATGCAGAAAAGAAAAGCATGCAGAGTAGTGATGAAAGAAAAACTGTCCGAGGGACAGTGATTGATGAGGATGGAAATCCACTTCCCGGAGTTCAGGTTTCTGTCAAAGAAACACCCCGCGGTGTTTCGACAGATATCAATGGGTACTACATTCTAAACATTGAACCCGGAGAAACTATCAGTTTTAGCTTTCTGGGATTCAAACCCTATGAAGAAGTGATTAAAACCGGACAACTATCTTTAAACATCACAATGAAAGAAGATATTCAAGAGTTGGATGAGGTAGTTGTTGTAGGTATGGGTACACAAAGGAAGGCAAGTGTCATCGGTTCTATTGCAACCGTAAACTTGCAAGACTTACGCATGTCACAACCTTCATTAACAGCAAACTTATCCGGAAGAATTGCCGGTACAATCGCTGTTCAGCGTTCAGGCGAACCCGGTATTGATGCTACCGACTTTTGGATTCGAGGTATTTCAACCTTTGGAACCAACCAGAAGCCCCTCACCTTGATTGACGGTGTAGAGCGTGACATCAATGACTTATCTATTGATGAGATTGAGTCAATCTCCATTCTTAAAGACGCTTCTGCCACAGCCGTATATGGTGTGAGAGCAGCAAATGGCGTAGTAGTAATAACAACCAGAAAAGGGGTAGCACAAAAGCCGGCCGTTGAACTTAAACTGGAATACGGAGCATCCGACTTGCCTAAAGTACCTAAATATCTAGGCTCGGCTGACTATGCCAGGCTAGCGAATGAAGCATCGGGAAGTACGCTATATTCAGAAAGAGCGATTCAATTGATGGAAAACCCTACTGAATGGTATCACCCCTATTTATACCCCAATACCAACTGGTTTGACGAGGTATTTAAAAAGTGGTCTAACACATTCACAGCCGCCATCAATATCAGTGGAGGTAGCGAAAGAGCCAGATATTACATCGCAGCCAGCTATTTAGACAATACTGGAAATATGCGAAATCTGAAAGGAAATCAATGGGATTCAAACCCTCAGCAGAAACGGTACAACTTCCGTTCTAATATTGATGTAAATGTTACACCAACAACCATCTTAAATGTAGAAATTGGTGCTAACCTAACAGATCTATACCAACCGGGAGAAGGTAACAGGGTAGACGAAAATGACAAACAGTACTGGACTCCGGCTGAAAGAATTTTCACATATGCAAACTTAGCAAACCCCATGTTCCCTGCTTATTTCCCAACCACCGACCCTAACACCGGTGCTTCAAAGTGGCATTGGGGTTCACCTCCCACGATTGGAGTACATAACCCAGCCGAACGTTTATTCAACTCAGGATATGCCAAACAGTACAGGGTATATGCCATGACACAAATAGTCTTAACACAAAAGTTGGATTTCTTCTTAAAAGGTTTATCTGCCAAAGGAACATTTGCATTCGACTATTACAATAATGCCATGCAATATTATAGAAGAAATGCACAAACCAGCAGCATAGATAATTATTTACCCGCCGAAGATAGATTTACCTACAGTACAAGATTTAAAGGTCAAGACAACCTACACTACCAAAGAGAAGTAGATAGCAACCGCGCTGTAGAAGCTAAGCTTCAACTTATTTATGACAATCTATTCAACGATGTACACCGTGTTGGTGCTATGTTTATGTATCACCAAAGAGAAAAAGTAGACGCTGTTAAAACAAATTTAGGCGGAGGTGCTTCTACGGCAATTATCCAGTCATTACCCTATCGCAAACAAGGTATAGCTGCAAGAGCTACCTATTCATACGATGACAGATATTTCGCTGAGTTTAACATCGGCTATAACGGATCAGAAAACTTCCCTAATGACGATCGCTTTGGAGTATTCCCGGCCGGAGCTTTAGGATACATCATTTCAAATGAATCATTCTGGAAACTTGATTTTGTTAATATGCTAAAGTTCAGAGGTTCTATCGGATTAGTTGGAAATGAAAGTTTAGCTATACGAAACGATTTACCTTTGAGATTTGGTTTCATGGATATCTACGGAGATGGACTGGGCTCATACAACTGGGGTAAAGGCGATGGTGCAACAACCTCGGGATTAGGAGTCAGCCAAGTAGGCGTATCTAACTTAACATGGGAAAAAGGATTAAAGAAAAACTTAGGTATTGAACTGCACATGTTTAACAGTAAAGTTACTTTAGATGTGGATCTATTCCATGAAAAAAGAAAAGACATCCTTATCCGCAGACAAACCATTCCGGGTTTTGCCGGATTCGGTTCGGTAGTCGTGAATGCTAACTTAGGTGAAATGCAAAACAAAGGATTTGAACTGCAAGCATCAGCTACAGAAAAGGTACAAGATGTCACCATGAAATTTTGGGGCAACTTCACCCTAGCTAAAAACAAAGTACTTAAAAAAGACGAGCCACTAAGAGAATATGCTTATCGAATGGAGCAAGGACATAGACATGGACAACAGTTCGGTTTAATAGCCTTAGGACTCTTCAGAGATCAAGACGAAATAGACAACCATACCCCTCAAAGTTTAGGCAGTACCCCACAGCCGGGTGATGTTAAATACCTGGATTATAACGGTGATGGAATTGTTGACGAAGATGATAAAGTGCCCATTGGCTTCTCTAACATTCCGGAAATCTCTTACGGATTCGGAGCACAGTTTATGTGGAAAAACTTTGACTTAGGTATATTCTTCAGAGGTCAAGACCGCGTATCATACCGTCTAAGCGGCTCAGGTTATATTCCCTTTAGAACGGGTGTAGGAACAGGCAACTTATACGATAAGGCACTAGACAGATGGACGCCTGAAAACCCGGATCAGAATGCATTCTATCCACGACTGACTGAAACAAGTGTGAACAACAACTGGGCACACAATTCAACCAGAAACATCTATAATGGAAGATTCTTACGATTGGACAATTTGGAAGTTGGCTATACTTTCAGCAGAAAAACGCTAGCGGCCATTGGCATTAACAATTTGAGGGTCTATTTCTCAGGAAATAATTTAGCATTGTTCTCTAAATGGAAAATGTGGGATCCGGAAACAGGGTCAAACAATGGTGCACAATATCCAATTAGCAGACAACTTAATTTTGGAGTAAAAGTTAACTTTTAAAAATTACAGAAATGAAGGATAAAATTAAAATATTATTCATCTCATTATTGGGTGCACTGCTGATGTTGTCGGGTTGTGACTTTTTAGACATCGAGCCCCATGGTGAGTTGGACGACAAAGCCGTATGGTCATCAAAGATTCAAGTAGATAAAATCATGGCCAGCATGTACTCAGCAATGGATGTACTCAATTTACATCAAGACGAACCCTGGGTAGGGCTTTCTGATGAATGTGACTTGGCCTGGGCCGTATATTCAACTTTTAGCAAAAACTTGGGCAACTGGTCAGAGTATGACACATTTGGAGACAAATATGAAAGAAAGTACCAAGCGATTAGACAAACGTTAGAACTAGAGCAAAACATACACCGATGTACTGAAATTGGTGCTATAGAACAACGGAACTATATAGCAGAAGCTCGTTTTTTAAGAGCTTACTACTATTGGCAGCTACTCAGACAATACGGACCTATTGTTCTTATGGATGATGTATATAGCTACAACAGTGACTTTTCGCAATTTATGCGTTCACCTTATGACGAATGTGTAGATCATATTGTTGATTTATTAAAACAAGCCGAAGAGGGATTCTACGATGATTTCCCCTCGGCAACAGATATTGCAAGACCTAGAAAGATAACTTGCAAAGCACTTAAATCAATCGTTTTACATCATGCAGCCAGCCCTCAATTCAATGGTGGATATGCTAAATATGCCAACTTTAAAAATCCGGATGGTGTACAACTCATAAGCACTACATACGATGAGAATAAATGGAAGAAAGCAGCCGCAGCCGCTAAAGAGGTGATAACAATGGCTGAAGAAAGTCCTAACAGCTTAGGTTTATATTCTAATGCTAACGATATTCATTCTCCTCAACACAATCCTTACCTAAGCTATCAAGAAGCACTCCTGTCTGCTTGGAACAAGGAAATTATTTGGGGAAGGAGTTTAAGCAATGGTACACAAGCCTGGATTATCCATGCACACCCATCGCCCACCAACTTAGGAGGTGTGGCTCCTACGCAAAGACTGGTTGATGCTTTCTTGATGAGCAACGGAAAACCAATTGAAGATCCAAACTCAGGATACGTAGAAAATGGATGGGCTACCGAAGCACACCCCAATTGGAATCCTAACAAAAGAAACATTACAACACAAACCGGTAAAGAAGGAATCATCACGGACTCCCGGAATGGTACAGCTTATGGACACTGGGTTGGACATTGGAATATGTATGCAAACAGAGAACCTCGCTTCTATGCTTCTGTTTTATATAATATGAGAATGATCTTGCCACTCCCTACTGACGCAGCAAGAAGAAACGTATATAGCTCAAACAACAATCAGGATGGATTAGGTAGAGTCGAGTTTTACTATGGTGGCAAATCACGCCCGACCGGAAATGATTCTTACCCCAAATCCGGATATCTGACTATGAAGAAGGTTGACCCAACCTGCGAGCAAGGTGTAGGTAGTGAACGTAAATACCCTAGAGTCTATACCGATGTTCATATACGCTATGCGCAAATCCTCTTAAATTATATCGAATCTTTGAACGAGTACGACCCGCAAAATCCGGATATCAAAACCTATTGGGATTTGATTAGAACACGTGCAGGCGTACCGGGAGCTTTTGAAGCCAGTCCGGAGATAAAAGGGAACAAAGATTTACAACGCGAGTTCATCATTCGTGAACGACTGATTGAGTTGAACATGGAAGGCGACCGTTATTTCACAACCCGAAGAAGGCTATTAGCTGATAAAGTAGACACTAATTCAAAGCCCGGATATGAAAAATTCGGTGATGGTGGACCTATGTATGGAATGGATGTAAATACCGGAAGTACAGCAGGAAACTCGTTTTCATTCGAAGGATTCTATCAAAGAGTACCTTTTGAAACACGCGTTTTCAGAGAAGAATTCTATCTATTCCCTATACCAGGCAAGCAAGTAGATATCAGCCAAGGGAAAATTGTACAAAATCCGGGATGGAGAAAATAAATAGCAATCATTAGAAAAATTGAATTATGAAAAAATATTTATATATAAACGGATGGGCATGGATGCTCTTAGTGGCATTAACACTGGCATCATGCTCCGAAATTGAATATAAGTATCCCTTGGAGTCAATGAGTAACGGAAAAGAAATCAGCAACTTTGAACTTACCGAACTAGGACTTAAGGGTACTAAGATCAACGATAGCACCATTGTGATTATTACGTTGAGAACGTATGATACAGCTCCTTTAAAGAACATCGTTCCATCGTTCAAGACATCCATAGGTTCAGCTATTACGCCCAGTCCGGAACTAGCTCAGAACTTTCTGGAACCGGTCAACTATTATATAACCTCTGAAAGAGGAGAAACAAAGAAGTGGACCATTTATCACAAGTTCAGAGACTTTACTCAATCCGGAATAGGTGAGATTGACTCACTTTGGCATAAGACCAGTGAGGAATTAGGTTTGGCTAAAAACACCGAAAACACAATAGCTGTATTAGGTGACAAACTTATATTCTCAAGAACAGGTGTTATGGTAGATAAATTGACCGGAGAACCTACCGGAGAAAAGCTCAACTTCAACGGAATTGATGCAGGCAAAGGAAATGCTGCTCAAAACATTCCTTTCTGCTTAACGAACGACGATGCAGGCAATATGCTGGGATGTACTTTGGGCGCATGGAGCACACCTTATTTTAGGGTTTACCAATGGGATAAACCAGACCAATCTCCTCGTCTTGTCGTTGACCACATGGCTGCAGAAGAAGCTATTGGAGGAACAGACGGTAAGACTAAGGTTATCTCTCAATATGGAAGAAAACTCATTGCACAAGGTGATATAAATAAAGAAGGAGTTATTGGTTCTTTCAACTATTCAACCAATGGTTTCCACTCATACCATGATTTTTGGGAGATTAGCTCCGGCACATTCAATGGAAATACCCAACGCATCGGCACAGGATTTATAGGAACTAACTTTTATCAAAAAGCATTCTTAAAACAAACAAATGCTGCATATCCCTACTTTTACAGTGATGCAAATGTTGACCGTACCACTAAGCAGCCTATTACTGTCTTAAAATATGTATGGAAAGAAGGAGACGAAAAGAAAGAATTAGCAATTAAAGGTCCATTGATGGGACACAGAGATGATGTTGGCGAAGGATGGGGAAGAGGAATTATGGATAGCAAGCTATTCAAATTCTACGGAAAAGAATACTTAGCACTGCTTTATTCGACAAATAGATCCTACTATGTAACGATTCTTGATCCGGGAGAACACCCTCAAAATCAGGAAAGCTATAAATCGGTTCTGTATTTTGAACATCCGGTTGAATTTGTTATCTCCGGTCCACAAGGAAATGGTAATGCAACAACTTCTATTGCCGTATCAGAAAGACTGGATTCGGATGGAGTAACCCGAATGACATTTTATGCTTTCATGACTAACACGGGTGTAATCTGCTTTGAATTCAATAATTATGGCCCTGAATTTTAAATATATAATATAAAAAATCATGAATAAAAATATATTATTAAATCTATTATTAATCTTTAGCCTACTGCTTGCTTCATGCTCAAGTGAATATAAGTTTGAGCATGATATAGAAAACAAAGGCTTAGAATTTAGGGAAACAATTCTGCTTTCAGGCGTTGAATATCCCGTAGATAAAATAGACGTTAAAGACATTGGAAAAGGCGTTCGGTATGCAAAAATGCAACTTACCGGAGAAGAACATCCACTCATTGTTCATGCAGCATTGATTGACTTTACCGAAACAAAAGGTATAGACGTGTTTACTGCAAGTGACACACAAGTGGAAGATCTGAAAACGCCTTCTGAAATAATAGCTACTCAAACACAAAAAGGGAAAAACATTTTAGCGACCATTAATGGTGACTTTTTCGTATTCGAAACAAAGATGTCTATAGGTACGGTTGTAAAGAATGGTGAAATTGTCAAAACACCCAACCCTCAAACCTGGAACACCATATTTGGTATGGGAGCAGATTTCAAGCCCTTCTTAAACAAGGTCAAATACGACATGTCACTCACATTAGCTGACGACCGAGTGATTCCTATTACAGCTATTAATACTCGTAGAGGTGGCAATCAGTTAATCCTGTTCGATTCTCATTATGCAGAAACTACCGGAACAAATGCTTATGGAAACGAGTTTATATTGGAACCTATCGGGGTAGCCTGGGAAGAACTTTCTTCTTTTGAAGAAGTGAGATGTACTGTTGTAGAACGTCATCCTTTCGCCGGGAATAAACCTATCAGTAAAGGAAAAATCGTCATTTCCGGGCATGGTGATCCAGCCTCGACTGTATGGGGAGGAACGAAATTAGGTGATGTGGTTACGATAAAAATCAAACCGAGCTACGACATTGATCCGGAAGCACAAGAAGTGCCCATTAACTGTATAGGTGCACAAAAGCCAATCATTTTAAAATCCTTGAACCAAGAAACAGATGCTAACAACGCCATTGAAACAAATAAAGAACCACGCAGTGGTATTGGCTATTCAAACGATAAAACGAGAATGGCACTGATAGTAGTTGAAGGTAGAAGTGAAGCATCAGTAGGCGTTACGACCAGCGAGTTTGCAGATATTTTTGCTTATTTCAAAATATCCAACGCCGTCAATATGGACGGAGGGGGTTCATCTTGTTTGATTATCAACAACTACAACGACAATAAACCGGTCAACGTTCTCACGGACGGACAAGAAAGAGCGGTTGCGAATGTAATTAGTATTGTTGAAAGATAAGTGTCCAAGTGAATTGTTTATTAACTAAAATAAAAGGTGAAATCAATCATTGTATTTCACCTTTTATTCTCTATAAAAACACAGAAACATGAAGAAAAACATCCTTATTGTATCACTCCTATTCTTTAGTATCATGCTGCAAGCACAATCACGCATCATTATCATAGGTGCACATCCGGACGACTGCGAAATTATTGCAGGAGGGAGCACTATCAAGCTGCTTGAACAAGGACATGCCGTTAAGTTTGTTTCATTAACCAACGGAAATAAAGGGCACCACATACTTACCTCAAAACAGATTGAAGAAGTGAGAGGCAAAGAGGTACAGCAAGTGAGAGATCAGTTCAATCTAGCATACGAAGTACTAGACTATAACGATGGAGAACTAGTGGCTAATTTAGAATCCAGAGATCAAGTCATTAAACTTATTAGAGAGTGGAAAGCAGATATTGTCATCACTCACCCACCCTATGATTATCATCCGGATCACCGAAATACATCAACCATCGTGCAAGATGCGGCATTTTTAGTGACCGTTCCTCTGGCAGTTCCTTCTACCCCCTATTTAAGAGACAACCCCTTGTTCTTATATATGTTGGGCAGGCTACATAATCCATACAAAGAAAACACAGAAATAGTTGTGGATATAGCTCCCGTTTTAGAAAGAAAAGTGCAAATGCTCTCTGCCCATAACTCGCAATTTTTTGAGTGGCTACCTTGGATTGATAAAATCAAAGAAGAAATCCCTCAGGATAAGGCAGGAAAAACAACCTATCTGACCAATTATATAACCAAACGCAATCAGGTGATTAAGCAAGATAAAGAGGCCATTAAGAAATGGTATGGCAAAAAGTATATTCGGACTATTCGCACCGTAGAAAGGTTTGAATATTGTCCATTTGGACGCAAGGTTACTGATGAGGAACTAAAAACACTTTTCCCGGTATTTGGTGCTAATCAACCCTAAACCAATAGATTTTACGGGAAATATTCTTGCGGTTGCTGAAAAGCTACTATTTTTGATGAAACAATCAGCAGTTTATTTGCTTGAACAAGATAGTAACCCTTAATTTTGACAAACATGCTAAAATCCACTTTGCTTACAGTTCTCATTTTATTCACCACTAACATCGTTCTAAATGCTCAGTTGGTCTATCATGATGCATCCTCCTTACCGTTGTACGGTAAGATATCTGAACAAACAGAAACAAGGTATGAAAGACTGCCGGCTGATTTAAAATCTATTACACGTCCGGCTGTATGGAACTTAGGTAAAAACACCGCCGGATTATATGTTCGATTTGCCTCAGCAAGCACATCCGTCGGGTTGAAATGGAGCTTACTCAATAATAGTATGATGAACCATATGACAGCTACCGGAATTAAAGGATTTGACTTATATTGTCTGGAAGACCATGAATGGGTATTCGTTAATTCAGCACGACCGAAGCTTGATGCGAAAGATAATGAAGCAATCATTATTGAAAATATGCGAGAAGGCGAAAAAGAGTTTTTATTATTCCTCCCACTCTATGACGGGGTTACCTCTTTCCAAATCGGAATAGATGCAAACACTACGCTCCTTCCTCCTAAAGAAAGCACCCCACAGACAGACAAAACGGTTATCTGCTACGGAACAAGCATACTGCAAGGGGGATGTGCTACTCGCCCCGGAATGGCACATACCAATATTTTAGTAAGATGGCTACATACTGAATTTATCAATCTTGGATTCAGTGGAAACGGTCAGCTTGATTATGAAATAGCTGAAACGATTGCTAATAAAGAAGCTGCTCTTATCATACTTGATTTCATGCCCAATGTAAGCGTACAGCAGATAGAAGAAAAGTTGGAAAAGTTTTACACTATCATTCGCAAAAAACAACCGAACACGCCTTTACTTTTCATGGAAAATCCTATTTACCCCCACTCCCACTTTGACAAAAACTTAGCACAAACCTTAACGAATAAGAACAAAGCACTTCATAAAGTGTTTGCCAAACTGATGGGACAAGGGGACGAAAACATTCGCCTCATTCCCGCCGAAGGCATGATTGGTGCAGATGGAGAAGGTACGGTAGATGGCACACATTTCACCGATTTGGGCTTTATACGCTATGCCGAATACCTCTACCCGATTATCAAACCTTATTTACACAACTAAATAATAAAAAAACGACCGCCTTTCGCAAGGGGGTCGTTTTTCTAAAAGGATAAACCAATAAAATCCTTTTACTCATGTTTGATCAAAAAGTTTAGAGTTTCTATAATCAAACATTCAGACTAATAGTTTCTAATTCTTCTGATACAAAAGTAGAGAGATAACCATCAGGCCACAATACCTTCTCTTAGGTATTCTTTGGAGTTTTCACTACCTACTTCTAGCCATAAGGGTAAAGAGAAGTAATCTTTCAACCCGGGTTGAAAGAGCTTACAAGCCTTGTAAGAAGCTCTTTCGACGAACGTCAAAAGCTCTTCTAACATTCGTTGAAAGACTAAATCTCGCTAGCCATTTTAATAAAAGACCGTATAGAATATAGGATTCCAACAGCCCCTTTTGACTTGATAAAAAGGCGGATAGATTATAAAAAGGGGATAATCTTTTTTATTACCTTTGCATAAGTAAAAAAAGAAGGTGGAAAAAGAGTCTTTCCCCCTTTTATTAATAATCTTGATGGTGTTTTAACCCATATTAAAAATCAACGTGTAATTATGGATTACTTATTTAGTGATATTGAGAAGAAGTGGCAACAGCGCTGGGAGAAGAATCAGATTTACAAAGTAAAAGAAGATGATACTAAACCTAAATACTATGTGCTGGACATGTTTCCTTACCCTTCCGGAGCCGGACTACATGTGGGACACCCCCTAGGATATATTGCTTCTGATATTTATACACGCTATAAACGTCTGAATGGTTTTAATGTATTACACCCCATGGGTTATGACGCATACGGTCTGCCGGCTGAACAATATGCCATACAAACCGGACAACATCCGGAAATAACGACAGAGAATAACATTAATCGCTACCGGGAACAATTAGAAAAAATAGGCTTCTCATACGACTGGAGTCGGGAAATACGAACATCCGACCCCTCCTATTACAAATGGACACAATGGGCATTTGTGAAGATGTTTCACAGCTATTATTGCAATGAACAGCAAAAAGCATTGCCTATCAGTCAACTCATAGAAGCCTTTGAAACATCTGGAACGAATGGTCTTCATGTTGCATGTTCAGAAGAATTAAGCTTCACGGCTGATGAATGGAAAGCCCAAAATGCCAAAGGAAAGAATGAAATCTTAATGAATTACCGAATGGCTTATTTGGGAAAAACCATGGTTAACTGGTGTTCGCAGCTAGGCACTGTCTTAGCCAACGATGAGGTCATAGACGGTCTTTCTGAACGTGGAGGTTTTCCCGTAGAGCAACGCATGATGAAACAATGGTGTCTTCGCGTTTCGGCTTATTCTCAACGTTTACTTGACGGTCTTGAAACAATTGACTGGACAGACTCACTAAAAGAAACTCAACGCAATTGGATAGGACGAAGTGAAGGAGCTGAAATGACTTTCTCAATCGTTGCTAAAACGGAAGAAAAGAAAAGCTTCACTGTCTTTACCACGCGCGCAGATACAATATTTGGAGTTACCTTTATGGTGCTTGCCCCTGAAAGTGAATTGGTTGAAATGGCAACTACCGCCGAGCAACAAGAAGCTGTCGAAGCCTATATCAATCATACTAAAAAAAGAACTGAACGCGAACGCATCACTGACCGCAGTGTATCCGGCGTTTTCACCGGTTCATACGCCCTCAACCCGATTACTCACGAAGAAATACCCATCTGGATTAGTGACTATGTACTAGCCGGATATGGTACAGGAGCTATTATGGCTGTTCCTGCACATGATAGCAGAGACTATGCATTTGCGAGACATTTCAACCTTCCCATCATTCCTTTGATTGAAGGTTGTGACGTATCTGAAGAAAGTCTGGATGCCAAAGAAGGCATCATGACCAACTCTCCGATGAAAGGGAAAGAAATTGAAGGAGGGCTGGTATTAAACGGATTAACCGTTGAACAAGCCATAGAGAAAGCTAAAAGCTATGTAGAAGAAACAGGTCTTGGACATATAAAAGTAAATTACCGTTTACGTGATGCTATTTTCAGTCGTCAACGATACTGGGGCGAGCCGTTCCCAATCTATTATGACGAGAATGGACTTCCCCAAACGTTACCTATAGACAAACTACCTCTGCACTTACCGGAGGTTGATAAATATTTACCTACTGAAAGTGGCGAACCACCCTTAGGACGCTCTGACAAATGGGGATGGGACAGAGAAAAAGGGGTCGTAGTGAATACCTCGCTGATTGATCATCAAAACATTTTTCCCTTGGAACTGAATACCATGCCCGGATTTGCCGGTTCTTCAGCCTACTATCTGCGCTATATGGATCCGCATAATGACGAGGCACTCGTTTCTGAAAAAGCGGGTAAGTACTGGAGAAATGTAGACCTCTATATAGGAGGTACAGAACATGCCACAGGACACTTGATATACAGCAGATTCTGGAATAAGTTTTTATATGACTTAGGGGTATCTTATGAAGAAGAGCCTTTTAAGAAACTGATTAATCAAGGGATGATTCAGGGCAGAAGCAACTTTGTGTATCGCTTAAAAGGAACAAATACATTTGTTTCTTACAACCTGAAAGAAGCATACGACGTTACCCCCATACATGTGGATGTTAATATCGTAGAGAATGACATCATGGATATTGAGGCATTTCGCAACTGGAACCCGGCATATAAAACAGCCGAGTTCATCTTAGAAGATGGAAAATACATTTGCGGATATGCTGTTGAGAAAATGTCTAAGTCAATGTTTAACGTCGTAAACCCCGATCAAATAATCGAACGCTACGGTGCTGACACATTACGCATGTATGAAATGTTCTTAGGCCCGCTTGAGCAGGCCAAGCCTTGGGACACGAACGGAATAGATGGCGTCCATCGTTTCTTGAAAAAATACTTGTCACTGTTTTTTGATAATGCAGACACATTCCGTCTTTCAGACGAAAAAGCGAACAAGGACGAACTGAAAGCTTTGCATAAATTAATCAAAAAGCTCTCACACGATATTGAGCATTTCTCATTTAACACGTCCATCAGTGCTTTTATGATTTGTGTCAACGACTTATTAAGCTTGAAATGCGATAAGCGCGAGATTTTGGAGCAACTGACTATTTTATTATCTCCATTTGCCCCTCACATTACGGAAGAGGTCTGGGAGAAATCAGGTCATACAGAAACAATCTTCAACCAAAACTGGCCGACATATAACGAAGAGTTCCTAAAAGAAGACTCTATCGTTTATCCGGTTTCATTCAATGGAAAAGTACGTTTCAACATGGAACTTCCGGCTGATATGCAAAAAAGTGACATAGAAAAAGCTGCATTAGCACATGAAGGTTCTACTAAGTGGTTAGATGGCAAAGCACCTAAAAAAGTGATTGTTGTACCGGGAAGAATCATCAATATCGTATTATAAACAGTTACTTTTAGAGAACCTATATGAAGTATTTTTCTAAAATATACACTCCTCTGCGTGATTATTTTATGATTACGCTAGGAACACTTCTCTTTGGATTTGGTTTTAACGCCTTTATTCTTTCTATTGAAGTCGTTCCGGGTGGACTGACCGGGATATGCTCACTTATATTTTTTGCATTTGGCATCCCCGTATCCATCAGTTATTTAGTCATCAACATCATTCTGCTCACCATAGCCTACAAGGTTCTTGGAATGAAGTTCTTAGTGAACACCATCTATGGTGTGATAGCCCTTTCTTTATCTTTCTATCTGTTTGAATGGCTTTTAGAAGGGGTTACCATCATACAAGGACAACCCTTTATGTCTATCATCCTCGGAGGATTTATCTGCGGGGTCGGCATGGGAATTATATTTTCCGGAAACGGTAGTACCGGGGGGGTAGATATTATTGGTATGATAATCAATAAATACAAGGATATCTCTATTGGAAGAGCCATTCTCTTTTGTGACTTTTTGATTATCAGCTCATCCTATCTCATTTTCCACGATCCAGAAAAAATCGTTTTTGGTTTTGTCGAAATGGCTGTCAATAACTACATGCTTGACATCATTGTCAATGCAAACCGACAGTCGGTTCAGTTTTTCATCTTTTCTCCTAAAACAAAAGAAATAGCTGAACGAATTATGGAAGACCTGGGTCGAGGATGTACATTTTTGAATGGAGAAGGGGGATACTCCGGCGAAGAAACGAAAGTAATCGTGTTATTGGCTAAGAAAACTGAAGCTGTTACGATCTTTAGATTAATAAAGTCCATTGACCCCAATGCCTTTGTTTCACAAAGCAATGTCAGGGGAGTCTATGGTGAAGGATTTGATCAGATAAAAACTTAGCTTTTCATCTACCTACACAACCTCACTGCTAATTCAGAATAAAGAAAACTAGGATGAAACAACGATTTATACACCTATTGCTACTTCTTTTTACTTTAGGTTTTTCATTATTCTCATGCCAACAACGTAAAAGTGCGCAAGAGGATAAAGAAAGCACCCCTATAGACACACTTGAACATGTGTATTTTTGTGGTGTATGCATTGACTCTTTAGATGTAACTGAACATCCGATAAAACAAGGCGACCACATGTCCGGCATTTTTTCAGGATTAGGGTTCGATGCCCAAACGAGTGAGACATACAGTCAGGTCTTGGCGAAAGTGCTTGACCCCAAAAAACTGCGCGCAGGAATGCATTACTATACCTTCACCACTCAAGACTCGATTGGAGACATTCGTTATATTTCGTTTGCCAATAGCCGTACAGACTATGCTGTGATTGATATAAGCAATAAACAGCCTCAGTCTTATGCCTACTCCAAGCCGGTTGACAACCGACGTAAGTTTGTGGAAGGAACTTTAAATAGTTCATTATGGAGAGAGATGCAATCAAAAGGGATAGACACACAATTAGCCATTGAACTGTCAGATGTTTACGCCTGGCAAATTGATTTTTTTGATGTAAAAGAAGGAGATTCATACCAAGTCATTTACTACGAATCATTTATTGATGACACCACTTCTATCGGAATTGAATCAATAGAGGCAGCTACATTTACACACATAGACAAGAAATATATTGCGATTCCTTTTGAACAGGATAGCGTACCTGAGTTTTTTGATGAAGAGGGAAACAGTTTGCGCAAGGCTTTCCTTAAAGCACCTATGGATTTTTTCCGTATCACTTCACGCTTTAGCAATGCGCGTTTTCACCCCGTACTAAAAAGGTATCGTGCGCATCATGGGGTAGACTATGCCGCTCCGGTAGGGACTCCTGTCAAGACTATTGGCGACGGCACTGTCGTTTTCAAAGGTTATCAGGGAGGTGGAGCCGGTAACTACCTGAAGATACAACACAATTCAGTCTATCAAACAACCTATATGCACTTAAGCAAGTTTGCCAAAGGCATTCAACAAGGAAGCCGTGTAAAACAAGGAGAAGTGATTGGCTATGTAGGATCAACCGGGTTGTCTACAGGTCCGCACTTAGACTTCAGGGTTTATAAAAATGGTACTCCTATTAACCCATTGACCATGGAGGCTCCTCCATCCCATCCTGTTAAACCGGAATTGAAAGATAGCTTTATGGGAATAAAAAATCAATATATACAACTAATTGACAGCCTGAGTCTGCAATCTACAGATACGCTGTATGTCTCATCATTTAATCAAGAACAACCATGAAATTTTTAGGAAACATTATTTGGCTCATCTTTGGCGGTCTTCTAACTGCCATAGAATATCTAATCGCCAGCCTTATTCTATGTGTTACAATCATCGGTATTCCTTTTGGACTGCAAACACTGAAACTGGGTGTTCTTGCACTTTGGCCATTTGGCAAAACCATCGTAGATGAAGGTAGAGGCAGCGGATGCCTATCTATAATCATGAATATTATTTGGTTGTTTTTTGGCGGCTTGCTTATTTGCTTCACACACCTTTTCTTTGGAATCTTATTATGCATCACCATAATTGGCATTCCTTGGGGAAGACAACACTTTAAACTGGCAGGTCTTGCATTGATGCCTTTCGGTAAATCTATATTTTAAGGAAAGCTACCAAGTCTCTCTACCGAATTCTTTAGAGGAATAGAAACACTCTTTTTGCACTAAGAAGAGGAGGATTTTTAATCAATAAGTGGATAGTTCTTCACGGCAAAAGCACGGCTACAGGCGTTAAAATGCCACCATTCGGAAGTCACAGAGCGAAAGCCTGCTTGTAGCATCACTGCGCGAAGCATCCTTCGGTTATCATAGGCTTCTTTAGTTATAGCTCCTTTCTCTAAGAGCAAATCTTCAGCATCCGTATGGGAGGTTTCTCCAAAATAATCGACCGGAGAACCCATAGGGAGAGGTTTTCCTTGTGCATCGATAAGTGTTAAGTCAACCGCCATCCCATAATTATGCAGACCTCCACCTTTGGCAGGATTTGCCACATAATAGGTCTTGGAAGTGCCACGCACTACTGCCCACATCTTTTGCTGCACTTCCATCGGTCGTGCCGCATCATAAACCAGAAAGGAGTATTCGGGAAATTGTTCTTGAAGTATCGCTTCCGCTTGTTGAAGTTTCTTCGCAGCATCCGGATGCAACCAAGCTTTAGTCATACCTGCATACACCGCCTGATGCAGAAAATTGGCTGAGTCTGCATACATCAAACGTACATGAATTCCGGGTATAAAGACTTGAACATCTACATAGCCCTTCTTTTCTAAATAAGCATCCCAATCAGTACTTTGCAAATAAGCAAACGAGGAAAAAGAATAAAGAAGTAGAACTGCTATCACCCATCTCATAAGCCACCTAGGAGTATTTGCTCAGCCTGGATAGATGCATCAAGGAATAAAGAAGCCGACTCTGAAAACTTTTCTGCCGATTCAGTTGTAAGAAAACGAATGGATGCATTTTTACTCAGGCGTTGTTCCATTTCCGGATGTCTTTGTAAATAGTCATCCAGACTTTCAGCCACACGTTGCCCTTGTGGAAACACACGTACCCCTGTCGGTAGATGTGCCTGAATCTTTTCAATCATCAAGGGGTAATGCGTACAGCCTAAAATTAATGTATCTATTAAGGGGTCAGCCGTTAACACTTCATCCATGTATTTCTCAATAAAATAATCCGCTCCGGCAGCATTATACTCATTGTTTTCTATAAGAGGCACCCACATGGGGCATGCTTGGCCGGTTACTTGAATATGTGGAAACAGTTTATGAATCTCTAAGGTATAAGACTGTGATGATATAGTACCGGCTGTAGCAAGAACGCCTACATGGTTCGTTTGTGTCAACCCATCAACGACTTCAACCGTAGGACGGATAACACCTAATACTCTTTTATATGCATCGGTATGGGGAAGATCAGTCTGCTGAATGGTTCGGAGAGCTTTAGCCGAAGCCGTATTGCACGCTAAAATAACCAACGGACACCCTCGGTCAAACAAGGAGAAGACTGCCTCTTTCGTAAAGCGATAGACCACTTCAAACGAACGAGTCCCATAAGGTGTACGCGCATTGTCACCCAAATAGATATAATCATATTGTGGTAAGCGTTGACGTATCTTATCTAAGATGGTCAATCCACCATATCCTGAATCAAATATACCTATTGGAGCTGTCTGCATAATTTATATAATGATAAAAAAGGATGCCCCTCTTATCGAAAAGCATCCTTGTATAGGGTATTAATAGTTAGCTTACTTTAATCCGAGCTTGGCTTTCACCAGTGGAGTAGCATCTGTAGCTACTTGAGATTTGTAAAGCAAGTTTTGAATATCAATGATATAATCAAACTTCTGCTCGTCGCCCACTTGTTTAATTGCATCAGCAACTTTCTTGCGAATAGGCTCAATCATTTCTTGTTGTTGTTTAGCCATATCTTGCTGAGCTACTGTGTACATGTTTTCAATACGCTCTTGGATATCTTGAACTTCTTGTTGTCTTCTCAATTTGATATTGTCACTCAAAGAATCTTGTTGAGCCATTAAATCGGTAAACTTCTTTTTGTACTCGTCTTGCATTTGGGTTAACTCACCTTCGTACTGCTTTGTCAAATCAGCCATTTTAGTTTCCACAGCACTAAGCTCTGGCATAGCAAGAAATATCTCTTCTGAGTTAACAAAAGCAATCTTACCGCTTTGAGCAAAAGCTCCCAAAGGAAGCACAAATAATAAAAGAACAATAATCTTCTTCATAATCTATATTTTACTTATTTATTTACCAGTTATTTCTACTATAAAGCGCACAAATTTACAGAATTATTTTGAATATCCTAGACGAATCAATACTTCCTCACTAATATCTATCTTGGGAGATGCAAAAATAATACTCATAGCCGAAGCTCTATCTATGACTAGTTGCAAATCATTATCTTCTGATATTTCTTTAACCACTTTATATATTTCATCTTGAATAGGCTTCATAACCGTTTCACGATGTTTAAAAAGCTCTCCTTCAGGACCAAAGTATTGACGTTTTAATTCTTGCGCCTCTTGCTCTTTTTTAATAATATCCTCTTCTCGTTTAGACTTCATTTCGGCAGAGAGAAACACCATATCACTCTGATACGTTTTATACATATCTTGTGCTTCTTGCTGTATGGCATCCACCTCTGCTTGCCATTGCTGAGAGAGTTCAGCAAGCTGCTCATTCATTTCTACGTAAGCCGGGATATTGCTTAATACATACTCCATATCTATCAACGCATACTTTTGTGCTGATACTCCTAAAGAGCATAGCCAAACGAAACCGACTAATAATAACGTTTTCTTCATAGCTTTATCTGTTTTTTATGATTAAAAACATTGTTTATACTATGCAAATATACGTATAGTAGCGAATTAGACCTAATCAATTAAACTAAATTAGTCTTATAATTTGTCTAGAACCTAGCATCAGCTACCTGAGGATTGCAGGGAGTTTGCACACTGCCTAGAAGCACCTCACCCCGGTGGTTATAAAACCTCCGTTCGAAAGAGTTATTTTGTATCTTTATGCAAACTTATAGCACATGACTTCAGCGAAAAAAAACAGCAACCTCCTCGTATTCTTTATATGCTTGGGGTCGTCTTTAGTTCCATTTATGGGGTCAGCATTGAACCTCGCCTTACCAGATCTCATCTCACATCTTTCACTCAATGCGGTCGAAACCGGATGGATACAATCTTCCTATATGCTATCTACTGCTATATTTCAAATACCCTGTGCCAAACTGGCAGACATGCTTGGACGTAAAAAAATATTCATCGCAGGTATTCTTATTTTCATTGCTTGCTCACTTTTGTGCAGTTTTTCCACAACCGGAGCTGCATTTATTACCTCACGCTTTTTCATGGGGATAGGTAGTGCCATGATGTTTGGCACAAGCATGGCTATCCTCATTGCACATATTGATGCAAAGAAAAGAGGCAAAGTGCTGGGAATAAACTCGGCAGTTGTGTATTTCTCATTGGCTGCCGGTCCTCTTTTAGGCGGCATACTCACCCAACACTTTGGTTGGCAAAGCATTTTCTATGTATCTATTTTAATTAGCTT
The DNA here is from genome assembly GCA_964610765.1 of uncultured Parabacteroides sp. Lineage (GTDB taxonomy): Bacteria > Bacteroidota > Bacteroidia > Bacteroidales > Tannerellaceae > CAZSWS01. Next base: position 3,971 of record CAZSWS010000015.1, on the reverse strand, counting down.
AGTTGTATTAATAGGTAGTTTTATCTATGTACAAGAAGACTGGAAGATGAAAACAACCCAGACCTTCGACTTTATCGGTTCCGGTCTGTATGCATTAAGCCTAACCGGAATCATTTACGGATTTTCCATTCTCCCTCATTGGACCGGGTTTTTCCTTTTAGCAACAGGCGCTCTTCTGCTAATTTTCTTTGGTCTATATGAAAAAAGGCAAGCATATCCGGTCTTTAACATCCGGCTCTTTTTAGGCAACAGAGTTTTTAAAATGTCAACCATCTCGGCATTAATAAATTATTCTGCCACATTTGCCATTTCTTTCATGATGAGTCTGTATCTCCAATACATACGCGGATTCACTCCCGGAAAGGCAGGTCTTATCCTCATTATTCAAGCCGTTATTCAGGCACTCGTATCTCTTAAGTCAGGAAGCATGTCCGACAAACGTTCTCCGGCCATGTTGGCAACATTGGGCATGGGTATTATCTCAGCCAGCCTGCTCTGTCTGGCATTTATAGATGAGTCTACTTCTATTATTTTCATTGGCATACTACTAGCCGTTTTGGGCTTTGGATTCGGTATGTTTTCTTCTCCAAACACCAACATAATCATGAGTTCGGTCGAAAAGAAAGACTACTCCATGGCATCGGCAACTACCGGAACCATGCGCCTCACCGGACAGTCACTCAGCATGGCCATTGCTATGATGGCAATAGCCATCACAGTCGGAGATGTAAAAATAACACCCGATGTACACAGCCAACTAATGAGTGCTACTAAAATCACTTTTATCTCCTGCACCATCCTTTGCCTGATTGGTACTTATACTTCTTCTATTCGTAATAAAAAAGAAGCCACAATAGCTTAAGTAAAATATTTATATTTATCTAAATATATTTATTTATCATCCTGTAAACAAAGTATATCTCTAAACATTTGCTACTAACAACTAATATCCTTTAGTTTGTGTAACTATATAAAACATACCGTTTTTCATGGAAGAAATTTGTAGAATAAAAGACATATATGCCAAGCTTTATTGTTTTGAACGTAGTTTTTCTGAAAAACTACAGATTACGATCAACGAAGCAATGGTTTTATGCTACCTTAAAGACAAAAAGCTTAAAAGTGCCAATGAGCTATCTGAACATTTAAGCTTGTCTATTTCGCGCGTATCAAGAGTCATCAAAGGCATGGAATCAAAAGAATTAATCAAAAGAGAATGTGGAGCAGATGATAAACGAATCATGCTATTCACGCTAACAAACTTAGGATATGCCAAAGTAGCATCTATCCAAGAAAGTGGCATGCAAAGTTTTGAGCAATTCCGCAAAGAACTCTGTGAGCTTATACAAAATCCTTTCATCCAATCATAAAAACAAATACAATATTATATGAAGACAATTATCATCGGAGGTGTTGCAGGAGGAGCCAGCACCGCAGCGCGTTTAAGAAGACTAGATGAACAAGCTGAAATCATTTTACTCGAACGTGGTGGATATATCTCATACGCCAACTGCGGACTTCCCTATTATATTGGTGGAGTCATCAAAGATCGGGAAGATTTGCTAGTTGAAACAGCTGAAAATTTCAATCAAAGGTTTAATGTAGATGTACGCTTACTGTCTGAAGCTATTTCAATCCATCCCAACGAAAAGAAAATACGCATTCGTTCTTTACAAGATGGAATAGAATATGATGAAACATACGACAAGCTTGTTATATCTACCGGAGCAGAACCCATCAAGCCTCCTATTCCGGGTATTGACAACCCCAAAATCATGTCGCTCCGCACAATTCCTGACACAGACCGTATCAAAGCATTCATTACAGAGCAAAAGCCACAAAATGCCGTTGTGATTGGTGGAGGTTTTATTGGACTCGAAATGGTTGAGAACCTCAAAGAAGCCGGGTTAGAGGTGTGCATCATAGAGCGCTTAAATCAAGTTATGGCTCCGCTAGACTTCTCTATGGCCACTTATGTTCATCAAGAATTAAGAAACAAAGGCGTCGGTTTATTGTTGGAAGAGAATGTTACCCGCTTCACTCCCACCCCCAATGGTGTTCAAGTACATACGGAAAGTGGTAAGCAAATAGATACCGATTTAGTGATACTATCCATTGGCGTACGACCCGAAACAAAGTTGGCCAAAGAAGCCGGGTTGACCATTGGCAAATCCGGAGGCATTCAAACCGACGAATACATGCAAGCCTCTGATAAAGACATCTATGCAGTAGGAGATGCAGCTGAAACTTTTAATCCTGTCTTGAACTGCTACCAAGTAGTTCCTTTAGCCGGACCGGCTAATAAGCAAGGACGCATTGTGGCCAACAACATAGCTGAAGGAAATAAATCAACTTATAAAGGTACTATAGCTACCTCAATCGCCAAGGTTTTCGGTCTGACGGTTGCTGCCACAGGCGCATCATCTAAACTACTAGACAGAGAAGGCATTAAGCATCTGACATCGTACACACATGCTAACTCACACGCCGGATACTATCCGGGTGGCATGCCTTTATCCATCAAGATTAATTTCTCTTCACCTGACGGAAAACTATATGGCGCTCAGGTCGTTGGCTATGATGGTGTTGACAAAAGAATAGACCTGTTTGCCCAAGTTATTAAAATGGGTGGAACAATATATGACTTGCAAGAAATTGAGCATGCCTATGCCCCTCCCTTCTCATCAGCTAAAGACCCGGTAAACATGGCCGGCTTTATGGCTCAAAACATACTGGAAGATAAAGTAAAAGTCGTATTCTGGGATGATATTGATAAGTTGGGAGAAGACACAGTCGTCATTGATATCCGCACTCAGGAAGAGTTTGAGATGGGTCACATAGAAGGGGCTATCAATATCCCGGTCGATGACATCAGAAGTAAACAAGATAAAATACCTCAAGGCAAAAAACTCATAGTCTATTGCGTGGTAGGTCAACGTGGTTACGTAGCAGCCAGAATTTTAACACAACTGGGTTTCTCTGAAGTTTACAACCTATCCGGCGGTTACAAAAACTATTTAACTGCGATGAAGAAACAATGTACTTCTTATGTTTTTGCAAAAAACGAACAAAATAAAACATCAACAACCGCCATGCCTATAACAGAAATGACTACTATCAACGCCTGTGGAATGCAATGCCCCGGTCCAATCATGCAACTTAAAAAACATTACGAAAAGCTGAATGTGGGTGAACGCTTAGAAATTAGAGTGACGGATCAAGCTTTCGGAGAAGATTTGAAAGGCTGGTGTCGCATGACCGGAGCTACACTTATTGACATCCGAAGCGAAGAAGGAGTAATCATAGCCATTATTGAAAAGGCAAAGGGAAAAGATGCCACTACTCAAACAGTTCATGGAAATGACAACAAAACGCTCATCGTATTTAGTGACGACTTGGATCGTGCGCTAGCCTCATTCGTTATTGCCAATGGAGCTGCAGCTGCCGGCAAAAAAGCAAGCATCTTCTTTACTTTCTGGGGTTTAAACGTAATCAAAAAGCAACACAAACCTAAAGTAAAAAAAGATATACTAGGAAAAATGTTTGGATTCATGCTTCCATCAAGCTCCAAAAAACTGGCTCTTTCACAAATGAATATGGGTGGATTAGGAAGTAAGATGATGCGCTACATCATGAAAAAGAAAAACGTAGAGAGTCTAGAGTCATTGATGCAACAAGCCAAAGAAAATGGTGTAGAGTTTATCGCTTGCTCCATGTCAATGGACGTAATGGGCATTAAACAAGAAGAGTTGATGGACGATATCACCATTGCAGGTGTAGCGGCTTATCTTGACCGCGCAGAAAGCGCCAATGTCAACCTCTTTATCTAAGATTACAATTTAAGTCAAAAGCATTTTACCAGAGTCGAAACGAGCGGGATTTCTTTTTAAAACCCCGCTTGTTTTATATCATGCTATCCTATTTACCCAAAAGCTATCTTGTGTCTAACGTGTTTTTATAATGATTATAGA
>CAZSWS010000014.1:0-46977 GCA_964610765.1 uncultured Parabacteroides sp. | reverse complement strand
TTGATAACGAGTAGATAAAGTTTTTATTTTGGAGAGCGCCTTTCTATCTCTTTTTTTAAGGCAGGTAAGGGGAGAGACTTGAGCACTATTCGGTAGCCTGCTGCTGTAAAAGCATCTTCAAACTTTCTCCATAATAGAATTGGCTTCTTTGTTGCATTTGCTTTTTCATGAAATGCTTCATCGTAAGTAATAGCAATAATATAATCGCCATGTTCATCTAACTGTATATATACCCAGCAGGTTTCATCGATTAGTTTATCTTTATTTTCTTTCATGATTCTTTTTTAGATAGTTATACATCTTTGTAATCATAAAGACCGTGCTTCTTTATGGGTTTAAGTTTCTAAGGGTGTTTATAGTATAGCTAAAAATCGATTGTCTGCTATTTGTTTCAGTGATAATTTATATCCATACATGTTTTCATCAACAATAATTACTTCATTAGGAACAACGAGCGTTTCAATAGCGAAGGCTAATCCTCTATTTTTTACAATCTCTTCCCGTTTAGCCTTAATCAATACTTTGTTTCCTTCCGGTATGTAACAAAAATCAAAATCTAATGCTCGCCTGTTTAACCAGAAGTCTCCATAATCTTCAAAGTTCCAAAGTCCTATTGTTGACCGATCCATTTTATTAACCAACATTTCCTCCGCTCTCATTTTCCACTCTCTGTTTGGGTGTATCAATAAAATAGCAGGGGCATAGTTCCCTTTTAGTTTGTTTAATGTTTCTAGCCAAATAGGGATTTTTTCTCTCCAGTTGTCTTCGTCCATGGGCTCATCTGTAAATACATCAGAAAGATGTAGGGGCATTTGTAATACGGAAGATAATTCACCTATCCATTCATAGCCAAGTCGTTCTTGGAATGGAAATTGACTTAACAAGTGACCGGCTCCAAAACAAGAAGAAAATGAATATCCACCTTCTAACTGAGCTTTTGGGAGAAGCTTATTGGTTACGAGGTGTCCTGTGCGAAACGATCTGACTTTATTTCCGAGATCAGCCTCAATAATCTGCTTAGATAAGATAACCTCTCCCCACGTTGAACCATCGGTGGTAATTCCTGTTGTAATATCATGTGTTGGGCGATAGGTGTCTTTTGAGACAATCGTCATGGGAAATCGTTCAGTAACTGAAAAATCGAGAAAGTGTCCAATGCTATGACTGCCAATGCTATGACCATCTTCCAGTAGTTCTTTACACTTTTTGATAGCATCATCGTCATAAAATGCAGATAAATAAGACTTATCACGAAAATAGTGTATGGTTATAAAATAATGTGCTTTCAAACCGATTTTCTTTTCATACGTAGACATATGCCACATTTCATCATAGGCTGTTCTTGAGTCGCAATCATGTGTCGGAATTAGGACGCTCTGAAATCCATCCGGTATGGTAAACTTCCAAACAACTGTTGGTTGATGTTTAGTGTAAAGAGATCGAATGAAAAGAGGTATGATATCTGCTGAAGGTTCAAAACCATTGCTGAATATGCGGGAAGCAGAGAAGTCTTTATTGAGTTGTGAGCGTTGAATGATGTCTCGCCATAACAATCCAAAAGAATAGACGGTCCCGTCACCTAATTTGTTGTGAACCACAGCTGCTTCGCCCGAATTGAATGAAGCAAGCACATCTGCACTTGATACCGTATAGCCATAAGACTTTATGGCTTGGCCGGATGTGTCTCCTTCTTTTCCAGTCGAAATACTTTTTTCTTCTTCCTCATCCATATACTCCAGCTCTTTTTCGGTCATTTGGCTACTTTCCCAGAAGATGCTATGCCTTAATTTGTTGTATTTTGAATCAGTAATGCCAAATAAAAGCTCGGTTTGGCTGGTGATATTTACAAGTGCAGGAGACACAATTATTCCACCACTTCTTACCCATTCAAGCAATTCGTCTAACTCTATCGAAGTAAATGTGTTGCTCAATACCGGAGAAGAAAAAAGGATGACGCTTCCTTTTTCTATCGCTTCTTTAATGTCTTTGGTTGTGAAAGATGGTGTGCCTGCAATTTCTAGCATATATTCGGCCGAATAAAGATTCCGTCCATTTATGTTGCCGGATTCATCTTCATTGTTGCGTTGAGTTAAATCTAACAATGCTATCCGTTTTGTGGGTTTAAAAGTATCATCAATGACCGACCAAACCGGCTCTTCTTTTCCGGGATCAGGATCCGGCAAATCTTCTTCATGAGATGTGCACGCATATAAAAATATGGTTAGAAATAATAAAAAGTATCTTGTTTTCATGTGTAAATATTTTAATTTTTTAATACTAAGGTTGTGTAGGACTCGCAGATTTTTTATTCTCATAGTCTTGCAGTAGCAATTTCCGGAGAGAGTGAACCTTTTACGTCATAAAAGACGCCACCTTCCTTACATAAAGAAGAAAGGTTAAGTTGCTTAAAACAATCATGACTTACACAATGAATCACAGCGTCATAACTTCCTGCAAGCAGATTCTCTTTGCTGGTCTCTATTTGAAGACCATAGTTCTTTTTAACATCTTGTTTGTCAACCCATGGGTCAAACACATGGATGTGTGGAGTGTATGTTGAGAGAGTTTTATAAATATCTATAACCTTTGTATTGCGGGTGTCGTGGCAGTTTTCTTTGAATGTAAATCCAAGAATTAGGATATGACTGTTGCAAATAGGTATGCCGACCTGATTTAGATGATGTATCACTTGCTCTACAATATAGGTGCCCATCGTATTATTAACTCTTCTGGCCTCAATAATAATTCTTGGAACGATGCCGATAGAGTTTGCTTTTTCTATCAGGTAATAGGGGTCAACACTGATACAATGGCCGCCTACTAAACCTGGTGTAAAAGGTAAGAAGTTCCACTTTGTACCCGCAGCTTTTAATACTTCTTCTGTGCTAATATCGAGTTTGTTAAGTATGGTAGCTATCTCGTTTATGAGCGCGATATTTACGTCTCTTTGTGTGTTTTCTAAGATTTTGGCAGCCTCAGCTACTTTTATAGAGGCCGCTCGGAAGGTTCCATTCAACAATACAGAGTTGTAAAGCTCATCTACCCGTTCGGCTGCTTCAGGAGTTGAACCGGAAGTTATTTTACAGATATGCTCTATGGTACGTGTTTTGTCTCCGGGGTTGATGCGTTCGGGCGAATAAGCAAGATAAAAATCTCTATTAAGTTTGAGCCCTGATACTTGCTCTATGATAGGTGCGCAAAACTCTTCAGTCGTTCCCGGAGAAACGGTTGACTCATAGATGACGATATCACCTGCTGAAATGACTTCACCTATCAATTTGCTTGCCCTTTCAAGGGGTGATAAATCCGGTAGATTGCGTTTGTCTACAGGTGTAGGTACTGCTACGATGTAGATATTACATGGTTTGAGTAGCTCTTTGTTAGTCGTGCAGACTAACCCGTTTTTTAGCGCATTATCAATCTTTTCTGAAGCTACTTCTTGGGTTTCATCACGACCATTATTAATCTCATTGACCCTTTTTTCGTTTAAATCATAACCAATTACCGCATATTTACATGCGAAAAGACAAGCCAGAGGAAACCCGACATAGCCTAAGCCGATAATGCCTATTTCAGTTTTTTTTTCATTCATACTAGAATAATAATTTGTTTAATACTCAGGTAGTATGGAATTGCGTGAGCAATCCCGTACACCTTTACTTATTTATAACGCAATCGTAACATCACAGATCTTTTATTTTCATGGGTTTGAGTTATTTAACAAAAAATCATGTGTTGTTTCATATTGACTGTTTTTTTAAGATTAAATATGTTCAACTCTTGCCACGATAGAGGTCTTTTTGGGATTCCATCTATCTTTATAGGAGGAGAAAAAGAATAATTCAGCTGTATGCCCTATTAAGCGAACTGTGCGTAAGAAATAACCTATATAAAGTGTAGACAGCAACAGATAGCAACCCAAGGCCCTTTCTTCTCTGGCTCTTTCTGATACACACTGAATGACAAGGAAAGCAAGCAGTGTGAATGAAAAACGAATCAACCAAGCAACAACGATAATCTCCCAAAGTCGATCAGTATTAGCAAATATGAGTGTGATGATGTAGAAGAACCAGATGTAGTTCAAGATAAAGTCATAAAAGATGCAGTCTAAGTTTGAGAACATATTTGAAAATGAGAAATTCTTATCTGCTCTGAAGATGTCTCTGTGTTTACGAATCCGGAACCTCACCAATGATTTCGACCAACGATATCGCTGCAGATATAAATCTTTCCATTTTTCGGGCACGTTTGTCATACAGATTGAATCTTCTGCGAACCAAACCTTATAGCCGGCTTTGCGTATTTTTTGTGTGATGTCTCCATCCATACCCGGTCCTACGTCCCAACAACCCAACTGGCGGATTGTTTCGGCTTCAAAAGCTCCGAAAGCTCCCGATATAATGTGGTATAGCCCAAACATATTAGTGACCATTCGCCCAATCAGGATGCATCTTAAATACTCTAAAGCTTGCATAGCTGTACAAACAGTTGCATAAGCATTGCGAACCTTCACACAGCCTCCTACGCCTTTTATCCTTCGGTCATAATAAAATGGAATCAATATCTTTTCAATGGCATCCCGGTCTAAAGAACTGTCAGCGTCCATGTGAACGATATATTTTCCTTTAGCATAATAGGCTCCATAATTAGCTGCTGAGGCTTTTCCTCCTCGATCAAAAAGGCGGTAATATTTATCAATCAGCCCGGCTTGGTCCAAATCTCGACAGACCATTGGTGTTGTGTCATCCGATCCATCGTCAATGATGATAATTTCATAGTTGGTGTATGTCTGTTCACGAATTGACTTCAATAAGGCATAAATGTGTTTCCCTTCGTTTTTTCCGGGAACAAGTATACTTATGAAAGGCTTTTCAATGTAAAGCATTCGCCGGGCTAATTCTCTTTTTTTACGGCGTGAACGCCAAGTAAATCCATGTCTTCCTGCCGCAACAAAATCCAATAAATAGTAGCGAGGAAAGTCCACAAAGAAAAGAAACCAAAAGGTAGCTATGGTAGATCTCCACGATAGGTTCGATGTAAAACAAGCAACGATGCCATCAAATATTTCAAATGCATAGTCCAGCATGATATTTTCTTTTACTCATTCTTGATGAATGGGGTCGTTTTTAATCGTATTAATGAATAGCTCAACATCGTTACCGGCGTAGTATGTGTGAGCTTTAATAAGTTCAAACTGAAAGTCTTTATGCTCTTCTTGGTAGTTGGATAATTGTGACTTTAGTTCTTGTTTCATTTCTTCTCTCATTCTTGCAATATCTCCTTCAGGAACATAGGCTGCAAAAAAGTAGTTGTTCTTCCATATAGTGCTTTTATAGTTAGAGAAACGCTTCATGGCATATACCACGGGCAGGATGGTCGTTGTTCGATCGTTTTTGTCAGACATAGATTCTGAAATTAAAAAACGTATGATGATTAATGCGTTTTTCTTTTTGTCGTCTGATAAGGCTATCATCCGGATATAATTGGTGAAATCACCCATGGAAGAGTAGCCGGTGAAGGCTACCTGCGAAAGTGTTTGAATGATTTCGTATGAAGCAAATGCTTTGATTCCTTCAGCCGTGAATTCAAACTCTTCGATGTTTTCAGGAAGAAGTTCTTCTGTTTTTGACGTTTTTTTGCAAGAGGTGCACAGCACGCGCATACCTGCATGTACAAACGAGTTATCGCATTGCTGACAGGTATATATGGCTGACGGTCGGTCATAATCTATACCAATATGACGAAGGTAGTGTTTGCATTTAGGGCATCTTAGCGCTCCATCCCATTGATAAGTAGACTCGGGTGTTACATTTGCACATCTAAAATGATGCAATACAGGCTCTTCAATGATATTCGAGCTGTTGCATTTTTGGCAAGTTTCTATAAAGAGCAAATGACTATTTCCGCAATGAGGGCATAGGTGTATTTTTTCTACAAAACGCAAATATCGAATATAACCTTGCTTTAATAATTGAGCGTAACAAAAATGGTGCTGACCGGTGCGTTGCATTTCGCAACACCTGTTAGTTTGGGTATATGAAAACAAGGACGTAGCTCCAATATTTAACCCCGGAATGGGTCGGCTGGTGAAAGTAAACCGACCACGCGAGATAGCATAGCGGAAAATTCGGAAAAACTCTTCACCACTACTTACAACGGGTTTTGTATCTAGTAAAAAGTTTATTCGGCTCATCCTATGGTAAAGTTCCTCAATCCCATTCGTCATGTTTTTCGCATGAGGGGTGACTGCATATCCATCTATCGTGATGCCATCAAGTTCAAGGCATCCGCGGAGTCTTTGCGTCACATAGCAAGGCTTAAAACGACATTTTTCAGAGAGTAGGGGAGATGCTAACCGAATAGCAAGTAGATTTTTCTCAGTGATAGAACTGGTTAAATTCAAGAAAATTGCATCAAAATCATTGAATGTTAACGCAGGTGTTTGCTCAATGTCGAGTATGTCGTTGATGACCAAAATACGTCGATTGTTGATGTTTGTAATAATATCGTACTTCTTTTTATTCATTGTTCTGTTGATTGTTATGAATTTTCACATCTGAGGAATCTTTTGTTTCTGTTGGGGCAACTTCTTTTTCTAGTGGACTAGGTTGAACCTTTTTTAGAGAATCAGTTCTGTTTGTCAAAGGTGTTTTCAGGATATAAGGATTATCAGAACCCGGAACTAAGCGTTCTAACTCTTCGGGGGTGGTTCTTTCATGTCCGGCTTTACGAAGTTCCTGTCTTTTGATAAATACGTCCAGCGAGTTTTGATAAAAGCCTTTCCCCGTTATAAACCACAGGTAATCGCCTACTTTATAATCGCCCCACGAGTCGAAACTTCGAACACGTACTTTAACAGGTACACCGGCTGCTACAGACCAGAAAGGCACTACTTGTCCGCGGTCAATATCCAGGTTGGCAATAATCGCCGTATTTTTTCGCATAAAATAGCTTCGAAGGTGTTCAGGGATGGCTTCAGTGCGTGTTCCTAACACAGATACATGTGCTTTGAAGGATACATCTCTATTGACGGTAATAGAGGCCGTAGAATTATTCGTGATTCGATCCATCTTATCAATAGGTATGTATGCTAATATTTGTAGGTTGTTTGCATCTAAATTGAGGTGTTGAGTAGATAAAATCGTTTCCTTTTCAAAAAACACCATGCGGTTTGGAGCAGATACTTTGATTACAATAGAAGAGTCAATCGAAAGCCGATAAACCATCGCATCTCTTGATGAGAACGACAGGTAGTCATTATAAACCTGCATACTAGTAGGTTCTTCCGGGTTATATCCGGAGCGATTCACCCCTTTGCTTGTTATGTCTTTCATCTGTCTCAACATCCAAGCCTCTTGTCCTAATGCTTTTAGTTGTGCCTCTGCTTCTTTTAGGGCACGTTCAAGGTCAAGCTTATGGGCATTATCACTTAAACCGAAGCTTATGTTGTGATTTTCAATAGCAATTTGTCGTTTAAGCTCTTCAATCCTAACACGTAGCACATTCATGTTTTGAAGTGATGTTACATAGCGTATTTGCATGTTTCGATCCATAACGACCACGCCTGGCTCATTGTTTAAGTTGCTTTGCTCTACAAACATGTCCAGCATATAGTAGGAGTAAAGTGTGTCGCCGGGCATCACGACATCCCCTTCTTCTACAAAAACACTATCTAAGAACATATTAACAGGGGTGCGAACTTGATTCACGTCTACATGTACATACCCATCGTACTCTGTATAATATATATTGCGAAAAAGGTATAATGCTAAGGTGAATAAGATGACGCCTAAAATGAGTCCAAAAATAATCTGCTGCCGATTTATTTTTCGCTTTCGTTCTTTTAATACCTCTTCTATGTTTTCTTTTTCTTCCGGAGAATAGTAAACGAAGTTTTTCATCCTGTTTTATGGTTTGAGTTATTTATTGATAGTAGAGAGTGATTGTTCATGGCAGAACTTAAGAATGGGAATGTCTGTCAAATAAGCTTGTAGGTTGGCTACGAGGCAGTCTCTTTGGTATTGAAACATGACGAGTTTCTCCCAACAGAGGAGGTAGCTATTGTACTCTTTGATGCGTGCTAGGCGGCTATATTCACCTATGCGGTTGTTGTATGCATCTGATCGCATAGTCAGATAAGACTTAAGTTCGACAAGTCGGTTGTACTCGCCTATAGAGGCGCGATTCAGTCTTTCTACTTCTAATAAGGTTAGGTGTACATCATCTAAAATCCGCTCAGAAAGACGATCCTTCTCGATAGAAAGTAAATCTTGTTCTGCACGTAAAACACCTTTTTTTCGTTTTGTTTCAGAGGAAATTGGTAATGAAAAAACAATTCCTGCATCAACATTCGATGAGTTTGATATATGTGGACGAGTGTAGTAAGAATAGCGAACAAAGGGAGCAATATTGAAGCTAGACCAATAGCTGGTATTTTTTTGTTGCTGTTCTAGTAAGTCCATACGAAGTTGAACGGTACTTAAATCTGTATGTGTTTGTCGGATATAATCTATCAGGCTTAATGTGTCTATTTGTATGACAACTCCTTTTGGAGTGGATAAGTCGGAAGAGGGTGCGTATATTCCATCGATAGTTGCTAATAAGCGTTCAGCTTCGGCTTTCTCATTCAGAATTGTAAGTAGCTCGTCGCTACTGATGTGTTCATTGAGTAAAAGATAGCTTTGTGCATTGCTTAGTAAACTGAGGTTTTGAATACGGTGAAGTAATACGCTACAGAGGAGACTATCATATTTTAATCGGAATGCCATTTTTTGTTTTCCGATTAGAATACCTAAGTTTTCTTTTTCATATGCAAGGCGGTCAATTTGACCTTTTAACTGTAGTTCGTTGATTCGACCTTTACGTTTATAGAGAGAGCTTTGCAAAAAATACCACCGGGCTTCCGCCTGTATTTTCCCTTTATATCGTGAGAGTGCATCGTCTTCGTCCAGGCCATACCCTTCATCCAGTCGGTAATAGGTTTGTCCGGTGAGTTGTAGACCTGTTTCTGCTTTTAATAAAGATACTTCTGCCTGGACTCGTTTATTAACGATGGAGTCTAGTAGCTCTCTATCTATTGATTGGGCTACTTCATCCGGTTTTGGAGAGGTTCCTTCTGTATCCCATAAACCTCTCTGAGGATTGAAAATCAATGAGTCCAACTCTACGAATCGACTGTCAAACAAGGTGAGTATATGCTTACTCTCTTCCGTCTGTGAATAGGTAAGCGAAAAGCTCCCTAATAGTAGGAGTAGTAAGATGTATCCTTTTTTAGTTTTTCCAATTATCATGCTATGTCCTATTTGAATATGTATGTCAGCATTGATGTTTATGCTATAAGCAGCTGATGAGAAGTTTTTAAGCCTCTTTTATAGTAGAGGTTCATTCAGTAATTGTTTTTTGCAGAAAAAATATTTCTACTCGGTCATATCCTTGGGTGGTGAGTGAGTAAGTCGGCTGATTCTCTTGTTTTTTGTATTCATGACTTTTGCATTTTTATAGTTATAGGTTAATTGTTACTTCTGTTTTTAGTATTGAAATAGCTGTTTAGTGTGCTTTCTGAGATGTTTTATGTCAAAATTATAGCGGTATTTTGAACAATATGTCTTGTATCTGTAATTAGATATCCGATGTCTGTAACAGTTTGTACGTCATTTGTAATAACTTGTCCAATATTTGAAAGAATGCCTTTTGGTTTATGTTTGATGTGCTGAGAACGGTGTTTCGTTACATACTAATCAGTGGGTTGTAGTTGAAAAAACACTCGGAAAACTCATACGTGATAGTGGAAGTAGCGTATATAAAAAGAGAAGAAAGTAAGAGAATTATTCCGCGATTAAGGGAGGGTTATGGAAAGTACCAGATTAGGGCAAAGATTAAAGTCGATGCCCCATACTAGTAGTTGTTTTGTATAGATAAAGGGAGGAGTGAAGTGGAGGATGTGAAGCACTATGAAGTTGCAATAAGTCGACGAAATTCAATAGGAGTCATTCCGTAATGCTCTTTAAAAAGGCGATAGAAGGTGCTGCGGCTATTAAAGCCAGACTCAAGAGCTATTGCATCAACAGTGCGTCTATCATTAGGAATTGCCAGCAGAGCCCGGGCGTAGTTAAGTCGCAATTTGTTTATATAGTCCGAAATATTAGTGCCATAAAACTCTTTAATAGTATCGTAAACATATTTTTCGTTTGTACCTAATCTTTCTGCAATGTCTTTTCTGTTGATAGAAGGGTCGGTGAAGACGGCAGGGTCTTTCATCAGTTCCTTGAGTCTTGAATGAATATCTTCTGGTCTTTTTTTATTTTCTGAAACATCAATAAGTGTATTTTCCATCCATAGGTTTTGCATTTTTTCATATCTTCTTTCTTGCTCGTCTTGTTCGTAAATGCGATAAATTAACGAACGGTTTTTCACTCGGAGCTTCTGTAAGCCAACTATGATGATGATAATGATTGAGGATAATAAGATGAAAATAATCAAAAACCACATAATAGCCATGCGATGATTATTGGCTTGCTGTTCCTTTTGAAATTCCAGTTTGTCTACCTCATATTCGGTTCTCAGCCTACTTAGCTCATCGGCTATTTCTACTTTATTGATGGAATCATTTTTGATGGCATATTTTCTATATTCATCGGCAGCAGCTTGATGTTTTCCTCTCACATAATTTAAATCTGCACGATAAAATAGCAGGCGCATCTTTTTATAGAATCGATCTGTATCTCCAAGTTCGCTTTCCATTCGATTTAGAGTTTTTTCAGCCTCTTCATATTTCTTTTGTGCTAACAATAGCTCATATTGGCTATCCTCCAAGTTAAATGCGGCAATAGCTGAATGGCGCATCCAACAAGTGTCGGCATGAGCAAGATAATTTTCGGCCTTAGCATATTGTTCAAGATATGTGTATACTTCGACATAAGAAAGGTGACAATAGAACCACATCCGATCTAATGTGACTGCATCTAAGTTAAGCTTGTCGGTGCATTCATCCTTGATAAATGCTTCAAACTTTTGACATATCTCAAGTGCTTCATTAGGTCTATCTTCTTTTATTAAAACATCTACCAGGAAATTATAGGAATCCATCTGTGCCTGAGAAGTATATTCGTCGCCCTTGATTGATATAACTTCTTTGTGCACTTCGATTGCTTTATCATAACCCTTGAGGGCATCATAGCTGTTTCCCATGCTTTTAAGAGCGACTGCCAGTCCATAGCTACACTCCTTTTCTTTGGCCTCTTTATATATTTTTTTGCCTAAAGCCAATGTTTTTTCATATTTTTTTGAAGCCAGATATCTCATTAACAGGTGGTCAGCTATATTGAAATAGATGATTTCGGCGTTTTTAAAATCAAGATATCGAATAACGTCTAATGCTTCTAATGCTTCTTTTTGAAGCGTGTTTAGAGGATAGTCATAATTGTATAGCGCATCTACTAAAAACATATAGGCATTTGCCATCCCGAATTCATCTTTTTCGGTCTTAGTAATATTTAAAAAACGATGCATCAACTGAATATGTGCTTCCGCATCATTATACGAATATAAAATAGTATGCAAAGTCGTGTAAATATTGATTCGTTCCAGACCGGATACATGCTTGGAAAGGGTGACAAGGGAATCAATTCGATGAGTGAAAGCGGACTGTGTTCCCGGCTCACCCTGCGTTTCTTGGCTTGTATAGAGTATATTTGTTGAAAAAAACAAGCAAGTTAGAACTATTAGAAGGCGTGTGCGTTTTATCATTTGTGCAAGAATTTATGTGCCTTTTGCAATTTGATGAAAATATTTAACAATGAGATGATTTTTGGTTGCTTTTTTAATCTTTTACTCATATTGGCTTTTTATGATGTTAAATAAATCGGAGATGCATTTGATGGTAAGATGAGCCGGTTGGGTGCCGATTTCGGTATGGTCTTGGAGCGTTTATTTGTATTCTATCGATTGTATAACTGATTTAAAAATAAACATGTAAATTTGTGGCTGATAGTTTGAAACAGTTTTAAATTAGGACGAATCATTTTAGAAAAAAGAATTATGCCCATCGAACAGCAAATAAGTCGGTCAGTCATTGCCGCAATCAAGACCTTATATAATGTGGATATCACTGAAGAACAGGCTCAGCTTCAAAAGACAAAAAAAGAATTTAAAGGCCATCTTACCTTGGTGGTCTTTCCATTTTTAAGAGCATCGCGTAAGTCTCCGGAGCAAACTGCCGGTGAAATAGGTGAGTTTTTGAAAGAAAACGAGTCGGCTGTCTCAGATTTTAATGTCATCAAAGGTTTCTTGAACTTGACAATCGCATCTGACCGGTGGGTAGGATTGCTGAATGATATACATAAACAACCGGAGTATGGGATTCAAAAGGCAACAGCTGAATCGCCACTTGTAATGGTTGAATATTCTTCTCCCAACACGAACAAACCCCTCCATTTAGGGCATATCCGCAACAACTTATTAGGATATAGCTTGGCGGAAATTCTTAAAGCCAATGGGTTGAATGTGGTTAAAACAAACATTGTCAATGACCGTGGGATTCATATTTGTAAGTCTATGCTTGCCTGGCAGAAATGGGGAAATGGAGAAACTCCCGCGTCATCCGGTAAGAAAGGCGATCATTTAGTCGGCGACTATTATGTGTTGTTTGATAAGCACTACAAGGAAGAACTAGCGGCATTGCGAAAAAAGAATCTGACCCAAGAAGAAGCTGAGGCTCAATCTGAACTAATGGGTGAGGCTCGCGAAATGCTGCGTAAATGGGAAGCCGGAGACACAGAGGTCGTGGCTCTTTGGGAAAAAATGAATAGTTGGGTGTATGCAGGTTTTGACGAGACCTACAAGCGACTGGGTGTTGACTTTGATAAGATATATTACGAATCTCAAACCTACTTAGAGGGTAAAGATGCAGTGCTGGCAGGGTTGGACAAAGGCGTGTTTTATCGTCGTGAAGATGGCTCTGTTTGGGCTGACCTTACAGCTGAAGGTTTGGACGAGAAAATCCTTTTGCGTTCTGATGGCACGTCGGTCTATATGACGCAAGATATCGGAACTGCAAAAATCCGCTTTGATGATTACTCCATTGATAAGATGGTTTATGTGGTTGGCAATGAGCAAAACTATCACTTTCAAGTGCTGTCTATCCTTTTAGATAAACTGGGCTTTGCTTTCGGTAAAGGATTGGTTCATTTCTCATACGGCATGGTTGAACTGCCGGAAGGAAAGATGAAAAGCCGTGAAGGAACTGTGGTTGATGCAGATGACTTGATGGATGAGATGATTAGCACAGCTCGTGAGATATCGAACGAGCTCGGAAAGCTAGATGAAATGACTCCTGAAGAGGCAGAAAGTACGGTTCGTATGATAGGACTCGGGTCATTGAAGTATTTTATACTTAAAGTTGACCCAAGGAAAAACATGGTGTTCAATCCAAAAGAGTCTATTGATTTTAATGGTAATACCGGATCGTTTATTCAATATACACATGCTCGTATACAGTCAGTGTTGAGAAAGGCTAAAGAAGCCGGCTTGACTTTGCCTGAAGAGCTTCCCTTGCAGGTGTCTGTAAGTGAAAAAGAGGAAAGTCTGATACAGTTGATTGCTGATTATGCTTCGATTGTTAAAGAGGCGGGAGCCGGCTATAGTCCGGCTTTAATTGCTAACTATATTTATGACCTGGTCAAAGAGTACAATCAGTTTTATCACGACCACTTCATCTTGCGTGAAGAGAATGCGGATATTCGTTTGTTCCGTTTGGTCTTGTCTGCTAATGTGGCGAAAATTATTCGTTCCGGCATGACATTGTTAGGTGTAGAAGTGCCCATGAAAATGTAAATCTCTCGCTTTTCTGCTGATTCTCAGTAAGAATATAGCGTGGGTTATTAACTAATAGATAGAAAGGTGTTCATTTATGAGCACCTTTTTTTATTCAAATAGGATCTATCAATCATACATGGGAAGGCGGTTTGGTGGTTTGCTCATCATAATTATTGATAGAGTCGGGTCGTTTGCATTGTTTTTATTGATAGGAAAGCGAGAGCTTTAAGCGTGATTTTTAGTAAATTGGGCTGTAAACCTAGTAGTTTAATGAATAAATTATATGCCCATGAAAGACCTACTAAAGAAATTAACCGACTTAAATAATGAAGCGGAACAAGGAGGAGGAGCAGCTAGAATTGAAAAACAGCACCAAGCTGGAAAGCTAACTGCACGTGAACGAATAGACCTTTTGTTAGAAAAAGGTTCTTTTGTCGAGTTAGACAAATTAGTGACTCATCGGACTACCGATTTTGGCATGGAGAAATCAAAGATTCTTGGTGATGGGGTGGTTACCGGATATGGAATGATTGGCGAACGCCTGGTTTTTGTTTTTGCACAAGATTTTACTGTTTTTGGAGGCTCATTGTCTGAAACATATGCTAAGAAAATCTGTAAAGTGATGGATATGGCTATGCAGATGGGTGCTCCGGTGATAGGAATGAACGACTCCGGCGGAGCTCGTATACAAGAAGGTGTGCGCTCGCTGGGTGGATATGCGGATATCTTTTTAAGAAATTCGATGGCATCCGGCGTAGTTCCTCAAATCAGTGCCATTATGGGACCTTGTGCCGGAGGTGCTGTCTATTCTCCTGCATTGACCGATTTTATATTTATGGTCAAGCCTAGCAGCTACATGTTCATTACAGGCCCGGATGTCGTAAAAAGCGTTACGCAAGAAGAGGTGACTAAAGAAGAGCTGGGGGGATCGAATGTACACATGACTAAGTCAGGTGTAGCCCATTTTGCAGCCGAGAATGATATTGACTGCATTAATCGTATTCGGGAACTGATAACCTATCTGCCCGGGAATAATATGGAAGAACCTCCGTTTGTTCCTACACTTGATTCGCCTACAAGGCTGACAACAAGTATAACGAACTTAGTGCCCACGAATCCGAATCAACCTTATGACATAAAGAATCTGATTTTGGAAGTGGCTGATGAACATCGGTTTTATGAAGTGCAAGATGCATTTGCATTAAATATAGTGATTGGCTTTATGCGATTAAATGGAAAAACGATCGGGGTCGTAGCTAATCAGCCCGCTGTGCTGGCCGGTACACTGGATATTAATGCTTCGGTCAAAGCGGCTCGTTTTGTACGTTTCTGTGATGCATTTAATATTCCGATTCTGACATTGGTCGATGTTCCCGGCTTCTTACCCGGTGTTGACCAAGAATATGAAGGTATCATTCGCAATGGTGCAAAACTGTTGTTTGCCTACTGCGAAGCTACAGTTCCTAAAGTGACGGTGGTTGTACGCAAATCGTATGGTGGTGCCTATTGTGTGATGAGTTCTAAGCATATTCGTGGAGATATAAACCTGGCTTATCCTACTGCCGAGATTGCGGTGATGGGAGCTGACGGAGCTGTGAATATCTTATTTAAAAAAGAGATTGAGAAATCGAAAGATGCAGAATCTAAGCGGACAGAATTGCAAGAATCGTATAGAGATAAATTTGCAAATCCATATAGAGCGGCAGAATTGGGCTATTTGGATGAAGTGATAGATCCTTCTGTGACACGTATTCGCCTGATTCGTAGTTTTGAGATGTTGGCTAATAAACGCCAATCCAATCCTCCAAGAAAACATTCCAACTTACCCCTATAAAAACTCAGATTATGATAAAGAAAGTATTAGTAGCTAATCGAGGAGAAATAGCACTGCGTATTTTTCGCACATGCAGAGTGATGGAGTTGGATACGGTAGCCATTTATACCCAAGTGGATCGTGGAGCACTTCATGTGAGGTATGCGGAAGAGGCTTATTGTATATCTGACTCTGCTGACGATACCTCTTACTTGAAACCGGATAGGATTTTAGAAATAGCCAAAAAAACAGGAGCAGCTATCCATCCGGGTTATGGTTTTTTGTCTGAAAATGCTGATTTTGCTCGTCAGTGCGAAAAAGAAGGGGTCATCTTTATTGGTCCTAGCGCAGATATTATTGAGCAGATGGGTATCAAGACACAAGCCAGAAAAATGATGAAAGAAGTCGGCTTGCCCGTTGTCCCGGGCGTTGAGTCACCGATTGAATCCATCGAAGAAGCGCGTAAAGTAGCTGAAGAAGTAGGCTATCCGATCATGCTTAAAGCGTTGGCCGGTGGTGGAGGCAAAGGTATGCGATTGGTTCATTCTCCGGACGAATTGGAAGGGGCTATGCGACTGTCTAAATCAGAAGCAGGACATGCGTTTGGGAATGATGCCATTTATATCGAAAAATATATTGAACAACCTCACCACATTGAAGTTCAAATAATAGGAGACCGGTATGGCAATGTAGTTCATTTGGGAGAAAGAGAATGTTCCATCCAACGACGTAACCAGAAACTAATAGAAGAATCTCCTTCGCCTTTTTTGACTCCGGATATTCGGAAAAAGATGCAAGAAATGGCTGTGGATGCCGCTAAGAAAATAGGCTACTACAGTGCCGGAACATTGGAGTTTATGGTGGATAAAAATCGGAATTTCTATTTCTTGGAAATGAATACACGTTTGCAGGTTGAGCATCCGGTTACGGAGCTATGTACCGGAGTAGACATTGTTCGGGATATGATATTGGTAGCCGGAGGAAATCGGTTGCCCTATCAACAACAGGATGTGAAAATACATGGTTGTGCTATAGAATGCCGAATTTATGCGGAAGACCCGGTGAACAATTTTATGCCTTCTCCCGGAATTATTATGGTGAGAGAAGTGCCGGAAGGTCGTAATATTCGGATTGATAGTTCGGTGTATGCCGGGTTTGAAGTCTCGTTGCACTATGATTCCATGATTGCGAAAATATGCTCTTGGGGGCGTACGCGCGAATCGGCTATCGCCACTTTGCGACGGGCTTTACGCGAGTATAAGATGTTGGGAATCAAAACAACCATTCCTTTCCATCAACGTGTGTTGAAAAACGAAGCCTTTGAGAAGGGAGATTATGATACGACCTTTATTGATACGCGATTTGATAAAGAAGACCTAAAGAAAAAACAGAGTAGCGATCCAACCGTGGCTATTATTACGGCTGCCTTGCGACATTATGAGCTGGAAAAAGAAGCCGCAGCCAGGGCTACGACGTTGCCTGTGGTGGGTGAATCTCTGTGGAAATACTATGGTAAATTACAAATGACGGCTAATAACTATTAATAGGAGACAGACGAAATGAAAAAAGCTTTAGCAACCTATTATGCACATGTGGATGACTTCCCGGACAAAGAGTATAAAATAGAGATTATTGAAGATGGACCGATAAAAAAAGTATTAGTCAACGGTAAAGAATATGAAGTAGACTATAATTTAGGAGGAGACTCTCTCTTCTCTGTTATTATTGATAATCGCTCAAATGGTGTGCAGTTGACGCGTGTGAATAGTGCTTCGTATGAGGTGATTAATCGAGGAGACCTCTATCATATTGACTTGGTGAATGAGTTGGAACAAACCCGACAAACGCATGAAAAAGCCGGTCATGCCGGCGTACAAGTCGTTACAACACCCATGCCCGGCGTGATACAAAAAGTATATGTAAAACCGGGTGATGCAGTGAAGTCCGGCGATGCATTATGTGTGCTGGTCGCCATGAAGATGGAGAATGAAATTAAAGCTTCAGTGGATGGAGTAGTCAAAGAGGTTTTTGTAAAAGATGGTGATAAGGTGAGTCTTCAAGATAAACTGGTGGTTTTAGAATAATCATTTTACAGAGGGGAACAGAGAGTATCCGATAGTAAATGTTCTTTAATTGTTTATATGGATTTAAATATCTGTCCTTGGTCTGGTGAAATGCTATTCTCTGTAAATTAAACTTTAATAAACATAAAAAAACTGATTGAACGGTGTTCGTATGAGCTGATAAAAGCTTATATGAATACCGTTTTTTTAGAAATAAAAATACTGCCATTGTGTCAGAGAAAAAAGACTATAGACTTTTCTTAAAAAGGGTATAGTGTTTTACTAAAAAGTCTATAGTCTTTTTTGAATTTCAATATAGTCTTTTTTATAAAACGGTATAGTGCTTTTAATCAGCTGTTAGTCAATGCGTTGCTCTTGTCCTTGGAGCTGTCAATTTGGCAGTTTTGGGCTTTGGTTGTATTGGATGAATTCGTTTGTTTTTGAATGTTTCATAGAGTATTTAACACTCATGAATGTGTGGATTTTAGTGTGAGTGATTAGCCCCTAGCAAGCTCCTTACTGGGCAAAATATACACCTGACTTTGAAAAATGATTCGTTGGTTTTACGGGTCTAAAACGGTTTTTTGAGCCTGTTCTTAGATTGATTCCATTTTTCAGTGCCTGATTTTTTGCATATATTTGCTACTTCATACGAGAATCTATAAGAATTGAGGATAGAAGAAAATATCCTTTTTATTTCTCGAAAACTACACAAACCCATTTCTATTTTCTTCCATTTAGATATTTGGTTAGTAAGCTAGTTTATACTCCTCTTTATGCCTTTTTGGTAAGGCATAAAGGTTCTGTGGGTTTATAAATAGATATCTCGAGACAAATTTTACTTGAATGATGAAATTAATAAAGAAACTGAAAGAAGCCCTTTTTTTTAAAACAACATTTACAAAATCAGTCGCCCTACCCGGATTGATAGTGATTCTACTTATCTCACTTTATTGTTTTATTTTCCCTCAGAAGGCCAATGAGTTGCTCACGGTTATTCAAACGTATTTTTCTAAAAATCTAAATTGGGTGTATGTGCTTCTAACAACCATATTCATCCTTTTTCTAATCATAATAGCCCTTAGTAAATTAGGGAATATTAGGCTGGGTTCTGATGATTCCAGACCGAAGTATAGCTTTTTCTCGTGGATAGCCATGCTTTTTGCCGCAGGGATGGGGATTGGATTGATGTATTTTGGTGTGGCTGAAACTATCTCTCACTATGCGCATCCGGCGATAGAAGATACAGCACTTCGTGCCAAAGAAGCTCAATTATACACATTTTTCCACTGGGGGATACATGCGTGGGCAATTTATGCTGTGATGGGCTTGGTATTAGCCTATTTTGCTTATAGGTATAAGTTGCCTTTAGCTATACGGAGTGGGTTGTACCCCTTGTTGAAAGATAAAATATATGGTCCCGTTGGTAATGTCGTTGATACGTTTGCTTTGTGTAGTACGTTTTTTGGTATTGCTACTACGTTGGGGTTTGGTGTGGTTCAGTTGAATGCCGGTTTGAAAAGTATTGGCGTTGTGCCTGAAATTAGTTTTACATTTCAGGCGATGATTGTGGTCGTAGTGATGGCTATTGCAGTAACCTCTGCCCTGACCGGGGTTGATAAAGGTATCAAGCGGTTGAGTGAGTTGAATATGTATCTTGCCGGTATCTTAATGATTTTCATTTTGTTGATGGGACCTACCATCTATATACTAAGTACCTTCAGTGAAGGAATCGGATATTATATCAGCAACTTGCCTAGCTTGACATTCAATACGTTTGCTTATGAAACAGAGGCGCAAGAGTGGTTTTCAGGCTGGACTATTTTGTATTGGGCATGGTGGATATCGTGGGCTCCTTTTGTGGGCTTATTTATAGCCCGCATCTCGAAAGGGCGAACTATACGAGAATATATTGTTGCTGTTTTGCTGGTTCCTTCCTTGTTTAACTTTATATGGATGACGGTATTTGGTAGCAGTGCTGTATGGATTGACAAATATGTAGGAAATGGAGCGCTTAGTCAGATGGCAGACAATACAGATATTTTATTGTTCCGATTTTTTGAGTATTTCCCATTAACATCGGTTCTTAATGTCCTAGCGATATTGATGATTGCAGTCTTTTTTGTTACTTCAGCCGATTCAGGTATACTGGTAATGAATAGTATCTCGTCCGGAGGAAAAAGAGAAACACCTAAATGGCAAAATGTCTTTTGGGGATTCTTATTGGTGATTCTTTCATTGGCTCTGCTACGATCAGGCGGACTTCCCTCTTTGCAAACTATGACGCTAATTTCCGCCTTGCCGTTTGGGTTAATCATGTTGCTGCTTTGCTATTGTTTGTGGAAAGCATTGCAAATAGACCATCTGTTTCATAATACTAAGTTGCCGTATGGAAGCATGAGCTGGGATGCAAGCAAATGGAAAGAGCGATTAAATAGAATACTTACTTTTTCGGAAAAGAAAGATGTACGCACCTTTTTAGGTGAAACAGTTAAAGATGCTTTTGAAGAATTACAAAAAGAACTGTCTTTGAATAATATAGAATCAAAAATCATTCTTGGGAAAAACACCGATTTGTCCATAGAGCTATTCATCAAGCATGATAAAATACGCAATTTCCGCTATGGAGTAGTTGCAGAGCGTCAAACTATTTCCGAGTATCTGATTGATGATGATAACACACCGGATGTTGAGGCGGGAAAGGTCTATATCCCCATTACGTACTTCAACGATGGACGCAAAGGAAACGATATCCAATATATGACCAAGGAGGAAGTAATTATTGATGTGCTTAGAGAATACGAGCGATTCATCAGCCTGATATCTGACGATAAAAACGAACTTTTAGTCATCGACAGCAGGAGATAAATCCCATACTTTATAAGGTCTCCCTTATATTAATCCGATAATCCTCACCTCCCCTCAATCAGTAACTGATGCTTCCCCGACCCAACAGTTACTTTGACAAATGCATTAACGATGACCCCTTTTTGGGCTGTGCCGTTTTACTCTCTTTTTAGTCTTTTATGATAGGTTGATTATGTTTTCCAAGGGAACTTACTGAAATTATTTTTCGCTTGTGTCAAAAACAGTAATAACAGCAGCATGATCAGATGCCCATACATCATCAATTTCGTATGATGAACGGATAATCTTAGATGCAAGAACTTTCATGCCTTTCCCTTTGTAATAGATGTAGTCTATCCTAGAGTCTTGCAGCTGTCCAAAAATTACAGCAAATGTTCCCCCTTGATAATAAACTTCATCAGGGTATGCTTCTCTGAAACTATCCTTAAATCCTTCAGATACTAGGTGTTGAGATACAGGAAGATTCACAGGACCATAACCGTTATGGAGATGTTTGGCTTTTTCAGTCCAGTCTAAATGGCTCCCGGAATTAAAATCACCTCCAATAATAATAGGCATGTCATGTTCTTCCATATAAGGTTCTATATCTTTGCTTATTAGGTTCTTGATATCAACTAAAGGTAGGAGAGAATCTTCTCTGATCCATAAGTCTGGATCTAACCCGTTGCTTGCATATAAACTTGTATATTCCGGATTATGGGAGTAGCGTAGCCAACAATCGTTAACTAATATACGTTTGTTATTTGGTAATGAAATAATTGCAGGGTTTGATTTGAATGGCTCTTCTGATATAATACGTTGTTTAATAGGATATCTGCTAAGAAGTGCCAAATTGTCTTTAGGGGAGTTAGTTTGTAGGTAGAAACCGATTGATGAGGCGATTGTATCTTGTGCACCATAGCCTTCTTGCATTGTTATGATATCAGCATTCGTTTTTTGTATCAAATCTATAATGCGTTCTCTTCCTTGATGTTTACCTAAATGTACACCCCCATGCCATATATTCCACTGTAAAACCTTCAGAATATTAGCATCTTCGCTACTGTTTTTTACCACTTTTTGTTTGATAAAATCGTGGTCTTTTTCTGGAATATATGTTTTGTTGTTTAGAGTGAATGAGGAAATAGATGCATGAATAGTATTATTGATTTTAGCTTTTTTATCTATGTCAAATGTGATTAAGAAATAGTTAATGCCTTGTGATAAGTAAGTGTTTTCACTCGGATTTATTTCAAGTGTTTTTTTTCTGCCGGGATATACACCTGTACCACATAATTTATTTCTCTCTTTCGAATTTGGATATTTTCCGGTTTGATATAAATGAATCTTAGAAATATCGTTTAATGACGTGTTTTCTGATAAATCGAGAACTACTTTAGTTAGTTTTAGGGGGTTGTCATTTCCATTGACAGCTATTCTTAATTTGATTATCTGACAGTCCTTAGCATTTTGGTCTACATCCCACTCACTATTAACACTGACAGCATTAAATACTGTTTGATTGCCTTTATAAGGGATGAACTGAGGATTGTCATTAACTACTGTATATGCTTTGGAAAGTGAACCGTAAAAGTCTATTCTTCCATTACGAATATGATATGATTGATGACCTTGACCAACCCAGTTAATAGATAATTCATCTTTAAAGTCATCAAAAGGATAATATGCGATTAAGTTATTTATATGTAGATGGCTAGCTTCTAGTGATTTGTTTTTCCACTTTTTGAGTATTGCTTGAGATAAGGCTGTGTCCCAGATTCTAACCTCGTCAATTAAACCTCCCCAAGTTTGTCCTTTTTTGTTTGAGCCTATCGCGCCAGGAAGGATTGCTATAGCTGTATCCGCTTGAGCTACTATTGTCCCATCAAGAAAAAGTGTGGTTTGTTTGCCATCACAACTTGCAGCAATATGATGCCATTGATCATCTAGTACCGTAGAGGCGGAAATATTAGCCCCCTTGCAATGTAATTTTCCTTCTTTCAGTACAAGAGGCATGTTGTCACAAGAATTTAATTCGCTGTATTCACCCCCTCCAATGATAACTTCATATTCTTTCCAGCTTTTATCATCTCCTTTTACCCAAGCTTCTAAAGTCCACTCGTCTTTTAAAATTCTAATCCCAGTTCGTATTTCATTATCGTAGCCATCCATGGATACTGCTAGGTTGGAAAGATGATAAACAGGCTGCTTATAGTCGGGGGTGTTGTTGATGGATAAGGCTAGTAGTTGGGTGATACTTATGAGAGAGAAAACAATGAGTGAAATTGGTAATCTTTTTTTCATATCTGCAAAGCTTAATGTGGTTAAAAAAATAAGAAATGTCTTTCTGCCCGATGGCATATGATGAAATAAGTTATTCCTGATAAGATTCAAAGTTAAAATATATACTTTAAACTTATCAGGAATAATCTGTGTATATCACCAACAATTTTTATAGTGAAAAGAGTGTGATACTTCTATTGATGGGGATAATTTTTATTCATCAATTTCTTCTTCTTCGTCAGGATCCGTATAGTTTATATCAGATATTTTTTCAAGAATTGATAAAGCTACCCCATCTTTGTTCTCAAAAGAATAATTTAAGGTATAATTTCTTCGTTTCTTGTCAAAGGTGCTTCCTCCCAAATCTGTGACTTTAGCATTTTTCCAAGGAGAGATGCTGACGCTTGTACTATCACTTCCAATAGTTAATAACATAAAGTTCGTATCTAAGTTTTGAATGTTAGATGATAAGTTATGTATTGGCATGCGTACTGTGTTAGAAGAAATAGCTTTCAATGTCGGCTGAACTGAGCGTATAGTCTTAGGTAGTTCTGTCGAACTTCCACTAAAACTACCGGAATATCCATTTACCATTCTAAGCTCGTATATGATTGTTTTTAATTCAGGATTGATATCATAGTTTGCATCATTAGAAACAATTGATATGGGTAAAGTATACGTAATATCCGCATCAAGTCCTTTGGTAATAATCGGTATTTGGAGTGGTGTATATTGCGTTTTAGCCTTTATTGTAACAGTTCCTTTTGAAAAGTCATAGTGGCTTTCTGGTAATATAGTCTTATTGACATATAAAGGATCTCCTAGGGAATTTAACTTGTTTAGTGAGTCTAAGGCTTCCGGGTTGATTTTAAGTGTGACATTGATGTCTTTTTTAATGGGTTCTGATGAACCACAGTAAACAGATATCTCAATAACACCTTCTTCATTGTCGTAAAAATGCTCTTGACTATACAGCATTCCCCTTGAGTTTACAATATAGATGGTCTTTTTATACTGCTCTCCAAAATCGACAACAGGATTGCTGTCACATGAAGCAAAAACTCCTAGTGCTAAGAAGAAAATAGCGATTTTAAAAATATGTAGTTTCATAGAATTGTTTTTTTAGAGTTTATCATATGTGCTTTAGAAACCGGGCATTTGATCTAGTTTCCTGTTTTTATCTACTTCTCTTTTAGGAATAGGAAGAAACGTTTGCCTGTTGGTAAATACTTTGTAAATCCAGTTCCGTTCTTTCACCTGTATGATGTTGTAGTAAGCTTCAGGATTAGCCGTTGTTACATCTACGTCACAGCCGGTAATTGGTGCATTCTCGAAAATAATAGCTCTTTTTGTACGACGTAAATCATGGTATCGTCGACTTTCCCATGCAAATTCAATTCTTCGTTCACGTTCTATAAGCTCTCTCATTCTTTCAACATTGGCGACATCAGCATCGGTTATACCGGGTAAACCAACCCTGTATCTTACTCTATTGAAGTATTTTTTTATTTCTTGTACATCTCTAGATACAGTAATTTCCCCAATAGTATATGATTGATCTAATTCGTTCATAGCTTCAACATAATTCATATATACCTCGGCTAAACGATAAGAGATGGTGTATTTTGTTTTTTCGCGTCCTCCAGAAATATAGGAGTCTTCATAATGAACGAACTTGCGACATAGATATCCGGTCATAGGATATTCTTCTGCCTCACCTGATGGACGGTTTAAGGCATAGTCTTTTCCCCCTTTAGAGTCTCTGTAAAACTTTGCAATTTTTCCATCTTGCTGGTCTATTTTGTCCGGTGGAGTAGATGTTGATGGATAATATGAATTGTTGTATCCTATGGTTGCATAAAAACGCATTTCTCTATTGACATACCATTTATAGGTTTCGCTTAATATGGTGAAGCCATTCCCATCTTTTGCGCCGGAAAAAGTGACTTCATTGTTTGTGAAGCCATTTTCGTAAGGATATTTATCGCTAGCATCGCTAATGTCTCTACCATCTACCATGTAATATGCGTCAACTAGACTTTGTGGAATGAAAAATACTCCCCAGCCATCTATCATCCCGGGAATGCTATAGCGGGTGCCTGTCGTGCCATTTTGCTTAGAAAATAATATTTCCAGATTAGTTGAAGCCAAGACGCATTCTCCGTTAAACATGTCAGCATATGAATGATAGGGGTCAATTCCTCCTACACCGTTTGGGAAGTCTGCTTGTTCATGTCCTGGAACAGGAGGCAGAGGTGTATTCTCCATTTTAGGTACCGTGTAAAGAGAAAGGTTCTCGTAATTAGAATCGGTTAATAATCGTTTAGCATTAGCAGCTGCAATAGCCCATTTTTCCATGTTTTTTTCCGGATTTAGATAAGGTATACCTGCTTCATTTCTAAAGTTGGAGAACTCGGAGTTTTGTCCGTTGTATAAAGGGCTAGCTGTATATAATGTAAGTCGGGAAAGGACAGCCATAGCAGAAGCTTTTGTTGGTTTTCCCATTTGTGAATTATCTCTAATACTGTAAGGTAGGAGTTTGATCGATTCTTCTAAAAGATTGCTCACATAATCATTGCATTCATCCCAAGTATTTCGCTCAAGCATCATTTGTTCTATAGGAGTATCAAAGCTTACGGGTTCATCCGGTACAATAGGGATTGGACCATGTGCAAGCATTAATTCAAAGTATAGATTTGCTTTGATAAACTTAGCCTCTCCCATCCATTCAGATCGTTGTAAGGCTGAAACCTCTTGACATTCATTAACTCGTAGAATAAAGGTGTTAGCTTTTCGAATTCCTTCATAAAAATAATCCCAACGGTCAAAGTTTTCCAAGCTTTCTGCTTTCATTTCGTTGTTGCAGAAGTAGTTATAGTTGTGTGTGTGTCTTTTGTATCCAGCGATTCCTTCATCCGTAATTAGTGAGTAGGGCATTGAATTAGGTGTCCAGGCACTTGCTGATCCATAGTCAACAAGATATGAGTAAATATTATTTAAATATTTCTCGGTATACTCCTTCTTTTTAAATACGGTGTCTAATGTAAATAAGTCTGCTATATAGGGGTCTATATCAAGGAAATCGCATGACTGAAAACAGCAGCTAAAACAAACGATTAAGGTTGCTGCTATTTTTGAGAATTGCTTTTTTATTTTATTTTTCATGACGAATATTATTAGAATGATAATTGTAAAACTAATGAATAGGAGCGTGTAAGGGGATAAACAGCTCCATTGTCACTGGCTTGTTCCGGGTCCCACAGTTTAACATTGTCCCAGACATGTAGGTTATCTCCGATGACGGATACCCTTAAGTTGCTCATTTTGATTTTGTTAGCCACTTTTTTAGGGATGGTATACCCTATCTCTAGTGTTTTAAACCTTAAATAGCTGGCGTCAGCTAACCAAAATGAAGATTTTCGATTGTTATTGGAGTTACTTCCATAGGTTAAACGGGGAAATCTTGCATTCGGATTTTCGGTATTCGGGTCACCAGAGTAGGAAGCCGGAGTCCAACGATTTTTTTGCTCATTTACAATGGTTAAAACATTGCCGGTTACTCCTCCTTCAAACGGGTAGTATCCGCTTCCTCCAAGGAAGTAATCAACTTGGCTTGCGCCTCTGAAAAAGGCACTTAGGTCAAAGCCCTTCCAATTGGCACTTAGAGCAAAACCGTACTGCAGTTTGGGCACATTAGAATTTCCAATCGGTATGATATCGTCATTGTCAATTCGTCCATCACCATTTATATCTTGATATTTTATATCTCCTGGATACACTTTCCCAAAATGTGTAGGACTGTTTTTTACATCATCTTCATCTTTGAATAAACCAAGAGCAACTAATCCGCGAGTTACGTTATTGCTCGTACCTTTTTTAGCTAGGTAAGGGTATCTAGGTAAAACTTCATCATAATCTATAATTTTGTCTCTAGTAAGTGTGAAATTAGCACGCCCTTCAAGCATTAATCCGTTTTTAAATTGGTGCATATATGAGATAGTACCATCTGCTCCCCAACTTTTCATTTTTCCTACATTACCCCATGGTTTTGTTCCAACTCCTATAGTGCCGGGTAGGGTGACGCGTTGCATAAAGATATTGTTACGTCGATCCAAGAAAGCATCTACTGTAATATTAAAATTATCAAATAAGGTAATATCTATTCCATAGTTTTGCTTAATAGCTTTTTCCCAAACTAAACCGGTAGAACCCAACACCCCGTCTGTGACGGCACCAACATTGGTTTGCTTTTGGTCTCCAAATACATAGCTTGATGCAGACATGTTTACGGTTGTCAGATAGGGAAAGCGAACGTCATTCCTAATTTGATCATTACCAACTAAACCGTATGAGTAACGTAGTTTAAGCATATCAATAAAAGGAAGCTTTTCTTTTACTATCGCATGGTTGGAAATAACATATCCTAAAGCGAAAGATGGGAAAAAACCAAATCGTTGCCCTTTTGGAAAGTTTTCCGAACCATTATATCCAAAGTTCCCTTCAACAAAGTATTTGTCATCAAAAGAATAGGTTAAGCGACCTGCTATTCCTTGGTTACGTCTTGGAATAGAGCTTAGTTCGTTATTGGCATCTGTTCTTTGGTAGTCCTTTTGGTTATAAAGGAATAGACCTCCAACTCTATGCTTTTCATTAAAAACTCCATTGTACTCCATCTTTGCTTCCATATATATTGTTCTTGTTCCGTAGGAAGAACTGGAGAAAGTCATGGGTTTTGCAACAACCGTTTTTTGAGTAATAAGCTCTCCGGTATTCCAGTTTCTGTCTATGGCTTTATACAAATCAGGTCCTTTGATTCGACTAGTGATGTGATTATTATAATTATCAAAAGAAACAGATCCGGATACCTTTAATCCTTCAGTAATAAAATCTAGATTTTGTTCTA
Source organism: uncultured Parabacteroides sp. (assembly GCA_964610765.1). Classification (GTDB taxonomy): domain Bacteria; phylum Bacteroidota; class Bacteroidia; order Bacteroidales; family Tannerellaceae; genus CAZSWS01. The sequence continues at coordinate 19,256 of CAZSWS010000014.1, read as the reverse complement.
ATGTTAATAAAGATTCTATAGAATTATCTCGATCTGTAAGAAAACCAGTTTCATTTAATAAAACGGATGGAGAAGTGTTATCTGATTTCCCATATGATGGGAACTGTCCATTAGAATAGCGTATAGGTACAGTTAGTGGTGTTAAATTAGCCTGTGCTGCCCATATGTCTGATGTTGTTCCAGCTCCTGGCCGATTCATATCTACTAATTTGGCAGAGAGCAACAAACTTACTAATGTTGTTTTGGTAACATTAACATCAATGTTGCTTCTAAATGTAAACTGATTTCTCCTTACATTTGAGTGATAACGCTCCATCCCGTATTGTTTGTAAATAGCATCGTTCGTTCTATAAAATGCGCTCATATAATAACGAGCTAAATTGCTTCCCCCCGAAATATTAACATTGCCCTGTACGCCCCATGTCTGATTTTTTAAGATTTCATCTTGCCAATTCACATCCGGGTATAAGTCATTGTCCATATTGTATTTAATAATGTCAAATACTTCTGGAGCATAGGCGGACTTTTCTCCCCTAATAATTCTTGCTTCATTTGCTAAAACAGCATAATCATAAGCTCTTAAATATTTGGGCAGACGAGGAAGTTCTTCAATCATAGTCTTAATATTTACATTAATATTGATTCGACCTTCTTGTCCACGTTTGGTGTTAATTAATACAACACCATTTGCCCCTCTTGCACCATATACCGCAGTAGCAGTAGCGTCTTTAAGTATAGAAAAACTTTCTATATCTTCAGGTGCTAACTCGTTCAAACTGGAGCTACCTCTGTCTATCCCATCAATTAAAATTAATGCGCTACTGTTTGCCCCAAAGGTGCTTATTCCTCGAATCCAAAACTCGGAAACGTCTTGCCCCGGCTCTCCACTTCGCTGAATACCTATTAGTCCCGCAACTCGGCCTGCCAAGGCATTTGAAATGGATGTAACCCCTGAAACATTGAGGGCATCCGGCTTGACTGTTGTGATAGCTCCTACTACACTTACCTTTCGTTGTGTTCCATATGCCACAACGCTTACTTCTTCTAGCATTTGACTACTAGCTTCCATTTCAATATTAATAGTTTGATTAGAAGCGTCACCTATTTTTACTTCTTTTGGTTTGGAGCCAATAAATGTAAACACCAATGTTGATCCTGCGTTAGCATAAATTTCATATGCGCCTTCTGAGTTGGTAATTACGGCCTTAGTGTTGTCAGTTTTTAGACTAACAGTAACTCCAACTAGGGTTTCATGTGTTTCAGCATCTGTGACTACTCCTTTGACTCTCACCTGAGTCTGTGCCATAAGAGTCAACGGTGTGAAGAATGCGAGTGTCAGTATTAAAAATATATATTTTTTCATTATGGTTACTTTTTGAGATTATTGTACAGCTACACATCTGATAAGTCTATTGAAGGTATCGGCAACATAGAGAATGCCATCCGGTGTTGCTGAGACGTCATAAGGTCTATTGAACAATGCCTCTTTTGGTTTTCCATCTAGATAGCCTGAAGTTCCTGGTACGCCAGCAAAAATGGTTGCATTGAATTCCTCATCAATTTTCCATATAATATGATTGGTATAATCCGCTAAATATACATTTCCTTCTTGGTCACAGGCTAATCCTTCAATTTCTCCTAGCTGAGCGGATTTTCCATTGCCTTCTTTAGCGGGACCTCTACCAGTCCCTACAATATGTTCTATGTCTGCCTGTGTCAGCCAAGGTGTTGTGTGACCTGCTGGTATATGATAAGGATTAAGCCTGTATAAACGTCCCCTTCCTTCAGCTGTGATGTACATCATGCCATTTTTTTTATTCATGGCTATATGTGACCAAGAGTCCATATTCAGGTTTTGACCTATTAGTTCAACTTTACGTGTTATTTGATGAACCCTAATAAATCGAGTCCCATATTCAGATAGCACATATATATAATCATCATCAGCAGCTATACCATAATGTCGCATGTTGCCTGCAATGTAGTTCCCTGAAGCGTCTTTTTGGTCGTAGAAAATATCTGGCTCTTGCCAGTTGTCTTCTTTATATAATCCAGTAAATAAATGTGGACGTAAAGTCGTATAGCGCTCAATAACAAAAAACTTATCAGACTTATAATTAAATGTGTTTTGCCAAGGAGAGTTCATGCCTGAAAGTACAGTCGTTACTTTATTGTCTTGAAGAGATAGAAACCTCACTCGTTTAGCATCATCGTCAGAAATAAGAATAACTCCAGTGTTATCAACAGAAAGCATAACAGGGCGTTGAAAAGAAGCTTCAAGAGCCGGGCCGTCTTTTGCGACGGCTTCATTATATATTCCTGCAACTGTGGTGACCGTGGCTTTTATATTGTATTTAAACTGAATGTTTTCTAAAACCGCTTCTTTGTATTTTGGAGTTCCATCAGCATTTTCTCCTTCTTTAATAGCAACAGTAATTGTGGAATATTCTCCAGGTTGTTTAGGTACCATTGCATAAATAGCATTAGTTTGAGCTTTAAGAATTAAAGCTTCTTTGGTATTGAAATAGAGTTTGATTTTAGATGTATCATTTCCAAAATTACTGCCAGAAATAACTACCCGAGTTCCCAAGCCTCCTACTTTAGGGCCAATAGAAGCAATTTCTATTGGAAGACTGGGGTTGTAAGGTACATTGTACGCATCAAAGTCTTTTTTGTCATCTCCACATGATGCGAAAAAAAACAGAAGTGGAAAAATGATGAGGAAAGCGTTCTTTTTCATGAGATATCACTTTAGGTTAATAGTAGTATTTGTTTAGCTTTAAAAGTTAAGTTTTTTTAAATCAATAGTAAGATGTTTGTGTTTTTATGCGATTCTTTTTTTGGTTAATCTTTTGTTTAAGAGTGATTTTAGGTATTTCTTAAAATATTGTTAGTTTAAATTCTGCTATGAATTTTAATACTTTTGATACTTGGAAGGTGATAAACTAAATTCAGTTTAGTTTTTGTAATTTTTATTGTGTTATATTTATTTATGTAAAGTAACCATAATTGCATTCAATATTACTCAAATAAATGACACTTTCTCTTTGAAATATGATTTTTTATTTGCAGAATGACTATATTTTCTTAATAAATATTTTGTTTAGATTCTTTTCACCTCCCCTCAATCAGTAACTGATGCTTCCCCGACCCAACAGTTACTTTGACAAATGCATTAACGATGACCCCTTTTTGGGCTGTGCCGTTAATGGTTAGGTGATATTTCTTGCCAGGCAGAGGTAACCAGACCTCGGCGGTACTGTTTGCGGGTACTTCTACGGTGATGCTGAAATGTTGTTGTGGTATGTTTTCAAATGAAACTCCAATATCTCCACGAATGGTAGGAATACGAATATTTGCATGGCGCAAACTACCCGGTTGTGGTTTAATGCGTATTTTGCTAAATCCCGGCTCTATTGGCTCGATGCCCATTAGTTTACGGGGAATTAAATTGGCAGGAGCAGCTCCCCATGCATGATTCCAGTCTTGGTTGGGCTTATATTTTGTATCCCATGCTTCAGTCGTGATGGTTGCTCCTGTGCGAATCATGTTATACCAGCTGCGTTCGCCGGTAGAGGTAAGCAAAGATAATCCATAGGCGGCATCTTCCGCATCGTACACGGCGTCCAGTAAAAACTGTGAGCCATATACGCTACAAGCCATTCCTCGGGAGCGGATGAATTCCATTACAGTTTGTTGATGTTTTTGGGGGGCTACTCCAAATGCCAAAGGAAACATGTTAGCATGCAACGATGCGTGGTCAGTATCTATTCCATCTTGATAATAACCTTTTTTCTTATTGAAGAGTAGGCGGTTGATTTGTTGCTTTACGTTTTCAGCCTCTTGAGCATATAATAGACCATCTTCTTGATGTCCTAAAAGATGAGCTATTTCACTTATGCGCTTTAAAACGTAATAATGATACGCATTAACGACCGTATTGTATGTTGTTAAAACATAACCATCCGCTTCGCCGGCCTCTGACTTTTCAACACCTAGCACTCCGCTTTGAGGCCAATCAACAATATCTCTTAGGGCTTTTCCTTTGAAATGAATGGATTGGAGTAGTTCAGGCGTTTGTTTATTAGTCTTTGTGCTAATCAGTCCGTTTGTTTCTTTGAGAGATAGTAGAGTTTTTGATTGAAGGTCTTCATAATATCGTTCAAGCGAAACGGTGTTGCCTGTATATAGATAATCATTCCAAGCCATAATAACCGATTGCATAATCCATTCGGTAGGCCATGTCGCTTCATGGATTAGATATTCATGACTGTATCTAGGCATAGAAAATTCGCGATCGACTGCGTAATGACAAAGTTGATTGATTAAGGCATCTGCTTCATACGGGATTCGTTCTCTGTCGCCATCCACATAGATGCCGGCAAAAGAGGTAGCTTTGATGGAATACTTAGATAGCTCCCATACCTTATTTAACACGCTATCAGACGAATGAAAATAGGCAGCCGAATCGTTAAAGGGATAATGAACAGATTGTCTTATTAGGTCGTTTGTTTGAATAGGTGTCGTGTAGTTTTCTATTTCACAATACCTAAACGGATGGACTTCACCTATGTAGTCCGGCATAAAGATGGGTTTGACACCACTTTCGTTGGCTGACGTGTCCGTATTACGCTTATCCGGTTTTATTTTTAACAGGTAAGTGTGTGTGCCTTGCATCAAAGGAAGTCGATAGTGTGTATATCGGATGCTGCCTTTTGGCTTTCTATCCACTCGACCATTGATGGCATGTTCACCTAGGTGAATATGAATGGTATCGGTTGTTTTTTGTGAAGTGAGGGTTAGCTTCAATTGCCCAAAGGCTACTTTCCCGAAATCAATATAGGTGTCTCCCTTTTTTATAGGGGTTATGAGGATGGGGTGTTCGTCGGTTTTTTGCAGTGGATATACGGCAGTTTTTCCGTCTAAAACATCGGCTGTTCGGAAGCTTCTTATGTGTGAGTATTCACTTTCTAATTCATCTTGATCCCATGTTTTTACTTTCCAAAAATAGATGCTAGATGTTTTTAAGGCTTTGCCACTTTGTTTTACTGCTGTGGAGTTTTCATCTTGTGTTTTTCCACTATCCCAAATATCTGCCTTGCCTTCTTCTAAAAGTTCTGCTGAACTAGCCATTAATATCCGATAAGCTGATTGTATAACATTTGTTTTCTCGCTGTTCATCACCCAGCCCAGTCGTGGATGGGTGCTCCGGATTAGAACGGTTTGATACGGTTCGATTGTTGAATTTAGTTCAGTTAAAGATACCCCTGAGGGATATCCGTTTAGAAATACACGATCGGTATGCTCGATTAAGTCGGTCGTTAAATGACTCGGAGCTTGTGCCAAACCGGAATAAAAGGAAAGTGCGAAGAAGGTGAAAGAGATAATAGCTTTGTACATAAGGTTCTTGTTTGTTTGCAGTGGTTTAAGAGCAAAATTTGTTCTTATCTGTAAAGCTAGAAAATCTTTCAGTTGAAAACAATTTGTTGCATAAAATTTGGTTTATAAGCGTGAAAAAAGCTGAATCAACTATTGAATATATCTTTATTATTGAGTAGGTTTGTGTAATAGTAATAGATATTTATATATCATAATAAATACGACCAGCCATGAAAGAATTTTTCGGAACTATGGATGCCATGCATCAAGCTTATTGGTATATCGCCTTAGGAGTTAGCCTTGTTTTTATTATTCAATCTGTTATGACTTTTATAGGTTCTGATGCCGATACGGGTGTGCATGCTGATTTTGATGGTAACCTCGATGGTGGGGAATCTCCCTTTCAACTCTTTTCATTAAGAAACTTAATCAACTTTTTACTGGGCTTCGGTTGGACCGGAGCGACGCTTTACAATGCCTTTAGCTCGAAGGTCTTGGTGGCTGTTGTAGCTGTGGTTGTAGGCTTGGTGTTTGTAGCTGTCTTTTTCGTCATCTTTCGAACCTTGATGAAATTTGCCGAAGATAATACGTTTAAGATAGAAGAGACCATTGGAAAGACCGGAGATGTTTATCTGAAAATCCCCGCTAAAGGACAGGGGAAGGGAAAAGTATTTATCAGTGTCAGAGGTTCTACACATGAATTAAATGCGATAACCCGCAATGAAGAAAGCATTGAGGTCGGAGTGCTTATTAAAGTGGTCGATGTTGAAAATGGTATTTTAATAGTCGTTCCTTTTGGATGATTGTGTGTTAAGTAGTCGTTATATAGAAACTTTAATCAAATAAAAATGAAGGTAGGAAATGTGTTGTTGTTCGAGCCCACTGATTTGTTCATGGGAGATAGTACGATGATGATTGTCGTAGTGTTGGTCGTAGTTGTATTTGTTACGTTTTTGGCGCTAGCTTCCCGATATAAGCGTTGTCCATCCGACAAGATACTTGTGATTTATGGTCGTACAGGAGGTACTTCAGCGAGATGTATTCATGGTGGAGGTGCTTTTATCTGGCCGGTTTTTCAAGATTTCGCTTACCTGGATTTAAAGCCTATATCGATTGAAGCAAACTTGACCAGTGCGTTGAGTAAACAAAACATACGGGTAGATGTACCTTGTCGTTTTACCATTGCTATTTCGACTGAAAAAGAGAATATGAATAATGCCGCCGAGCGTTTATTGGGCTTATCAACTGCTCAAATACAGGAGTTGGCAAAAGATATCTTGTTTGGACAGCTACGTTTGGTGATTGCTACGATGATGATTGAAGAAATCAATTCAGACCGAGATAAGTTTTTGGATAATATATCAAAGAATGTAGATACGGAACTTCGAAAAATAGGCTTGAAGCTTATCAACGTGAACGTAACTGACATAAATGATGAATCCGGCTATATTGAAGCATTAGGAAAAGAAGCAGCTGCCAAGGCTATCAACGAAGCGAAGGTAAGTGTGGCCGAGCAAGAAAAAATGGGAGAGACCGGTAAGGCTGTTGCAGACAGAGAGAAAGATGTCCGGATAGCGGAGACTAATCGGGATCGGGATGTGAAAATCGCGATTACTCAAAAAGATAGAGAGGTAAGCATTGCCGGCGCTATGAGGGATGAATCGATTGGTAAAGCTGAAGCTAGCAGAGACACGCGTGTGCAAACTGCCGGAGCTAATGCTGTTGCTGTACAAGGTGAGAATGAGGCCAAGATTACGATTGCTGCTTCAGATGCTACCAGAAGAGAAAAAGAAGCTGAGGCTGCCCGTCTTGCAGTGGCTGCGGAAAAAGTACAACAGGCAAAGGCGCTCGAAGAAGCTTATTTGGCAGAGCAAAAAGCAGAGTTGGCGCGTTCGGAAAGAGAGCGGTCAACCCAAATAGCCAATGTGGTTGTTCCTGCTGAAATAGAGAAACAAAAGATTGTAATTGAAGCTCAGGCAGTAGCAGAAAAGGTGAGAGAGCAAGCGCGTGGTGAGGCAGATGCTATTTATGCCAAGATGAGTGCTGAAGCGCGAGGTTTGTATGAAATATTAACCAAGCAGGCCGAAGGATATCGGGATGTAGTAAGCGCAGCCCAAGGTGATACAACGGCGGCTTATCAACTGTTATTGATTGAGAAACTTCCGGAACTGGTTAAGACACAGGTTGAAGCCATTAAAAATATCAAGATTGATAAGATTACGGTATGGGATTCTCCCAACAATCCTTCAGGCAATGGGAATACGACAACGGCTAATTTTGTATCCGGTTTGATGAAGTCGGTACCTCCTTTGAATGACTTGTTTAATATGGCAGGGATGAACTTGCCTAATTATTTAAAGGGAGACTTGATGAAAGAGGAGAAAAACGAGGTTACCATTCCCCTAGCCTCTGCCAAAAATGATCCTCCGGCACCAGAACCTACAAAGGAATAAAGAGTGAAGTAACGATAAGAAGAGCGATGGTTAAAAGACTGTCGCTTTTTCTTTCTAGTGGTTATCTTTTGCTCTTACTTATTCGTTATATATCCAAAGAAGGACAGGGTCGGGTGTGTCTTTGAGTATTTTGTCCAGGTAGCGCATGGTTTCATTGTCGATGACCGGACATCCTTGGCTAAAACCCATCGGGAGGTGTAGTGGATGGATCTCTTTGGAGGGTACCGGCGTAAATGAATGAAGCACGATGATTCGTTCATACGCATTGTTGTTTGTGGGCTCTAATCCATGAAGTTTGTAGTGAATGTTTATTCCATATTGGCTAGCGGCTCGCTTGCCTATTTTGTATTTTCCTAAGGATGTTAGGAGACTCCCATTTACGTTGCTGAACAGTGGCTGTGCACCCGTGCTTTTTTGCTCATCTTTGCCACACCCATGTGCACATAAGGCTTGTTTTGTAATGCTATCCTGCTTGAAGTCCCATACGAAGAAACGGTGTTTCCCGGAGTGAATACGCATATCTACCAAGATGCAAAAGTCGGTATTGAGGTTGTTTTGTTCACAAAATATCCGTGCTTCCGCCGCTTTTTGGCTTAATTGGGACTGTGTTGTCATTTCCGGTTTGTTATCTCTGGCTATCATGTATATGGATGAAAACAATCCAAGCAGTAAAATAATCGCAATGCTGGTCTTGATAATTTTAAACTTTTTCATGTATGTTATGCAGTGTTCATAAAATTAAACCTTGCCGCTCGTGGACAAAGGGATAATTATGTCGTAAACATACATCTTTTTTATGCTCTAGCTTTGTTCTATCTGGATAAAACGGTCTGATTTAGTGAAGTAAACCTGACTTTGTGCTAGATGTTTTTTGTAACTTTGTTGATGTAGTAACTTTAAAACACAAAAACATGAAAACAAACGATGGAATCATACCGGCCTCTGAATTTATTATCAATGAGGATGGCAGTGCATTTCACTTGCATATTACTCCGGAACAATTGGCTGATCGAGTTATTCTTGTAGGCGACCCGGGTCGTGTGACTTTGATAGGTGAGTATTTAACCGATATTGAGTGTGATGTAACCAGCCGTGAATTTCATACCATTACCGGTACGTACGAAGGTAAGCGTATTACGGTATTGTCTCATGGAATTGGTAATGATAATATAGATATTGTATTGAATGAACTGGATACGCTGGCTAATATTGATTATAAAACTCGTCGTATCAAGGAACAGTTTAAGCAATTGACTTTGGTGCGCATAGGGACCTCCGGAGGGTTGCAGCCTTTTGTGCCGATAGGTACGTATGTTGCAGCAGAGCGATCAATTGGTTTTGATGGAGTGGTTTACTTTTACGAAGGAAATAGGAAAGTGCGTAATCTGTCCTTTGAGGAAGCCCTGGTTGAGCAGTTGGATTGGAAAATACCGGAGTTGCATCCTTATGTCGTGACTGCAGACGCATCATTGATGGATCAAATAGCTAAAGAAGAGGTAGTACGTGGAACAACGATTGCGGCTAATGGCTTTTATGGCCCTCAAGGGCGCAAACTTCGCCTTTCATTAGCCGATCCTATGCTCAATGAGAAAATTGAAAAGTTTGATTATAAAGGTCATAAAATAACGAACTATGAAATGGAAAGTTCGGCGTTGGCGGGACTAGCTGCAATGATGGGGCATCGTGCAATGACTGTCTGCTGTATTATAGCCGGCAGGGTTGATGAGAATATGAATACAGATTATCAAAGTAGCTTGATTAAGCTGATTCAATTGGTGCTTCATCGTATTTAAGACTTTTTTATTAAAAAGTGGCGATGGGTGTTGAGCAAACCTTGCATCGCCTAAAGGTGTTACTTAAAGCGTAAAAATGACTGAGAAGGAAATTCAAAGACTTTTAAAAACATTGTCTAGTCAAAATAAAAAACTTATTCGACAAGAGAACTATTTGATTGAGCAGCAAAGGCGTATGTTGCTGCCGATTCTGCAGATTGAAGAAAGAAGGAAGTTTATTAAAGATGGAGTATGGCCGTCAATTTACGCAAGTGTAAATAAAATATTTCCTCGCTTTTACATAGGCATTGTGCAGAAATACCCCTGGATGACCGAGCGTGATACTCAATTATGTATTCTGATGAAATTAGCCTTTACTACGGCTGAAATTGCTGAGTTTACGGCTGTCTCAATCGCAGCCGTAACCAAGAGAAAACAACGTATCAAAGAGAAAATATTGGAAAGTGCTTCGTGTGAAATGTGTGCTAAATACATTTCGCTTGATTCTATTATAGGAGGATTATAGGCATTCTGTCCACTTGAGCTTTTTACCCCCTTCTATTTAGTTGATTATTAGCCCCCTGTTGGTCGTGTTTTGTCCTGCTTCTTATTTTGTTAACTTAATAAGTGTTGTTAAATTTGCATTATTAAAAAGATAAAATGTTAACCATTCTTTATGGATGGCTCGCATAACAATGAAACGTTTTTTTACAAATCATTATTATCTATTGAGTAACGACAAGTGTTCGACTTTTATTTTTGTCGGACTGTATGGTACTTTAGCAGGACAAAGAATGTAATAACTAATGCTAAATGCTATACGAGAAAACCATCTTCAGTGTGATATTGAGGGTGGTTTTTTTTTACACATTATAATCAGCAACGTGTATAATCAGGCTGTGTTAGCCGAGAGAGCAAAAGAGGGTTACTAAGAGTGGAACAGATAGGTCAATAATAATTCCATGAAAAATGGCGACAAAAGCATACTCTTTTCCTGCATATTGGGTGATGATAGGCAGGGTGGTGTCCATGGTTGTTGCCCCTCCGGCACAAATAGGAGCTAAAGGACCAAAATAACGAACCAGCAAAGGCGTAGCGGTTAATGTGATGACCTCTCGTGTAATATTAGCTATAAGAGCTATTGCGCCTAGTTCGGTGGCAAGCTTAACTCCAATCATTGGAGTCTTTATATCAGTAATTAAGATAGATGAAAGTGAGTAGTAGGCAAAGCCGCTTCCTATAGCCATGTTCTCAAACAAACTCCACCTAGTGAAAAATAAAGCCACTATCGCAGCACTCATTAAAGTTCCCACCCAGGTCGCGACCGGAATTAGCAGCATACGAGGGTGTATGTTAAGTAGAAGTTCTTTAATCCGCCGATTACTTCCTATACTTATCCCAACAAGTAGTAGGAGGACATAGAGTGCGTACTTTTCTAAAGGGACGGATGATAGAATGCTCGTTATGTCTTCTATTTGTCCGACTAAGCAACCCACTATAAAGAAAGAGATAATAATTAGGCTACCTCTCATGGTTATTCTTTTTACGGAAGAAAAGTCGGTAAAAAAGACCTGCCATTAAAACACTACCTAAAGCCGTGGATGCTCCCATAATTATCGCGTGTGCGCCTAGCGTGCTGATACCTTCAATGATTTCTTTGTTTGACCCTACTGAAACCCCCAGTAGGAAAAGTAAGAGGATGATTGTATAGAAAATAGGTTTGTCTAGGCGTTGTGTGAATGATTTTTTTCGCAGAAGATAGCCCGCGATAATCCCCCCAATTAAACATAACAGAACGTTAAGCATCGAATAGTTATTGATTAGCTGATTGAGCACTATTGCTTTTTAGCAAATCGGAAGATCGCCAGTATAATTAGCGTAGAGATTAAGCCTGCAAGACCTTTTTTAAAGGCCGCTGTCCAATCCAAAGGTGTACTGAAGATTAGGTCTAATATTAACGAGGTAAATACAGACAGAGCTCCGGCTATGAGCGAGAAAAAGAATACCCAAATGAAGCGGTATTGTTTAATATTTATCGAGAAAACAATTGTTAAGATAATAGATAGCAAGGTCGCATCTTTTACTGCTTTATCCACAACTGTTTTTTGGAAAAAGTAGTTGAAAAGAAATGTTACAGAGAAAAAAATCAAGAAACAAAGAATTACTGTAACCGGTCGATTTTTCTTTATTGTATTCATGGCGTTGTTGTTTGCTCTAAAGTTAATAAATAATTTCAAACCAGCCTTGTCAGGCTGTGTTCATATTTACAGATTCAAGTTGTCGGTATGATTGAATAAAAAAACTCCCCCTTAGCACTGGATCGCTAAAGGGGAGTTTCTGTTATTACAGGTTAAAATCTTTTTTGATTGTATCTACATAATCCAACTTTTCCCAGGTAAATAGCTCCACATCATAAACGAGTGGATTGGGTTTGTATCTGGTTGTAAATACCTTACGAATGGTTTGAGGTTCGCGACCCATATGTCCGTATGATGCTGTTTCTGAATAAATCGGGTTACGCAGTTTCAAACGGTTTTCAATTGCTTTGGGACGAAGGTCAAATATCTTTTCAATTTTTATCGCAATCTCTCCATCAGATAGTTGGACATTAGCTCTTCCATAGGTGTTTACAAACACATTCATCGGTTCTGCTACACCAATTGCATAAGAGATTTGTATCAACACTTCATCTGCAACGCCGGCAGCTACCAGGTTTTTCGCAATATGGCGAGCCGCATAGGCAGCCGAGCGGTCTACTTTAGATGGGTCTTTCCCGGAGAATGCTCCTCCTCCGTGTGCCCCTTTTCCTCCGTATGTATCCACGATGATTTTACGACCGGTCAGTCCCGTGTCTCCGTGTGGTCCGCCAATCACAAATTTGCCGGTAGGATTTACGTGATAAATGATTTGATCATTAAACAAAGTCTGCACGTTAACCGGATATTTTTTGATTACACGTGGCACCAATATATTGATAACGTCCTCACGTATTTTATCAGCCATACGCTTGTCGGCTTCATCTTGAGAAAGATGCTCGGTTGCCGTGATAAACTCGTCATGTTGTGTAGATAGTACGAGGGTGTCAATGCGCTTAGGTGTTCCATCGTCTTCATATTCGATGGTAACTTGACTTTTTGCATCCGGACGTAAATAGGGCATCAGCTCTATTTCATTTTTACGTATTTCTGCTAATTCGATGAGTAGGCTGTGTGCAAGATCTAAAGCCAAAGGCATATAGTTCTCAGTTTCTTTGGTTGCGTATCCAAAAATGATTCCTTGGTCTCCTGCTCCTTGCTCCAGTTCGTCTTCGCGTACAACGCCCCGGTTGATATCGTCACTTTGTTCATGAATAGCTGAAAGGACACCACAGGATTTCGCTTCAAATTGGTATTCGCTTTTGGTATAGCCTATGCGTTCGATAACGCGGCGGGCTACATCCTGTACGTCAACATAAGCAGACGATTTAACTTCTCCTGCCAGTACAACCTGTCCGGTGGTTACTAACGTTTCGCACGCAACTTTCGAGTTCTTGTCATAAGCCAGAAACTCATCAAGCAAAGCATCCGATATTTGGTCGGCTACTTTATCGGGGTGTCCTTCAGACACCGATTCGGAGGTAAATAAATAACTCATTGTGTTCTGTTGTTTTAAAAAAATAATCAGTTGTGAATTAATGAAGAGGAAATGTAAAACAGCAGATATGGAAGTGTTGTTTTTAGCATTTTTTCCTGTGGTTGCAATCAATACAAATCTATCCACATTAATTCAGAGGCAAATGTACAAATAAAAATAAGACTATCGTGCTGACTTTAAGTTATTTTTATCTGACAAAAGCTGCTGATAGAGTCTGTCGATAGTTTGGTGAAGGCTTGGATGGACGTAAGATGGGGCTATTTCAGCCAGCGGTTTCAATACGAACATCCGTTCATGCATGTATGGGTGGGGAAGGGTTAATTCAGGCGTTTCCATGATGAGGTCGTCATAGGTGAGGAGGTCAATGTCGATGGTGCGATCTTCATATTGACCATGAATACTTTTGCTTGTTCGCCCTAGTTCTCGCTCAATCTCTTGGGTAAGCGTTAGTAGGTCAAGAGGTGACAAGTTGGTTTCTAATCGCAGGGCGGCATTCAGAAAAAGCTCATCTGAGTTGAATCCCCAAGGTGGGGTTTCATAAAAGTCTGAAAGGGCGGTGATATCTCCCGCCCTTTCAGCTAAATAAACAGAAGCCATGATAAGGTTTTTCCGTTTATTCCCTTTGTTGGTTCCTAATCCAATATAGACCGAAGCCATTATTAGAGGATAAGCATTGCGTCTCCGTATGCACCAAAGCGATATTTCTCTTCAATCGCTTTTTTGTAAATATCCATAATCAAGTCATATCCGCCAAAAGCACAAGTCATCATTAGTAAGATGGATAATGGCATATGAAAATTAGTAACCATACGATTAGCCAAGGTGAAATCATAGGGTGGGAAGATAAACCGATTGGTCCATCCGGAATATTCTTTCAGAAGACCGTCTGTGCTAACCGCTGTTTCGGCTGCACGCATAACTGACGTACCTACGGCGCAAATGTTTTTACCATTTTCCTTAGCCCTGTTTACGATTTCAGTGACGTCTTTTTTTATAATCATCTCTTCAGAGTCAATCTTATGCTTTGTTAGGTCTTCCACATCAATATCTCGGTAGTTGCCTAACCCGCAGTGAAGCGTTAAATAAGCAAAGCGACAATCTTTGATTTCCAAGCGGCGAATTAGTTCGCGACTGAAGTGGAAGCCTGCTGCCGGAGCTACTACGGCTCCTTCTTCTGAGGCATAGATGGTTTGATAGTTTTCAGCATCTTCCGGCTCAATGTCTCTTTCAATGTATTTTGGCAGAGGTGTTTGCCCCAGTTCGTAAAGGTCTTTTTTGAAATCATCGTGTGAGCCGTCATAAAGGAAGCGCAAGGTTCGTCCACGTGAAGTGGTGTTGTCTATCACTTCGGCAACCATAGAGTCATTCTCTCCAAAATATAGCTTATTCCCGATACGAATTTTCCGAGCCGGGTCAACCAATACATCCCAAAGTCGCATGTCTTCGTTCAGTTCTCGTAGCAAGAAAACCTCAATACGTGCTCCTGTCTTTTCTTTGTTACCAAACAGACGTGCCGGGAAAACGCGGGTGTTATTCATGATAAATACATCGTCCGGCTCGAAATACTCAATGATTTCTTTGAATTGACGATGTTCTATTTCCCCTGTTTCACGGTGAACGACCATTAGGCGCGATTCGTCACGATAATACGCCGGATGTTGAGCGATTAACTCTTCCGGTAAATTAAATTTGAATTGCGAAAGCTTCATATTTATAGTTGTTTAATTGTTACTTCTCTATCTAAAAAATCATCTATCTCATCAGGCGACATGCACTGTGCTATTGTAGCATCGCCTACCCGTGTTCGGGTGAGTTCTGTAAGGTAAGCACCTGATTTTAATGCTTCACCGATATCTCGGGCCAATGCTCTGATATAGGTTCCTTTGCTGCAAACGACCCGTATCTTAATCAGCGGCATGGCATATTCCAGCAGCTCAATTTCTTCGATAACCAGTGTTTTGGCTTTAAGTTCAACGGTCTCTCCCTTTCGAGCTATTTCATAAGCTCTTTTCCCATCTACTTTGCATGCTGAGAAAACCGGAGGGATTTGCTCAATAGTGCCTACAAAACGTTGTAGCACCTCTTCGGTCATTTCACGTGTGATGTGTTCCGTAGGATAGGTTGCGTCAACCTCTTTTTCTAAATCGAACGAAGGGGTTGTTTCTCCTATTTTGAGTGTAGCGACATATTCCTTTTCTTGATTTTGAAAATCTTCAATTCGTTTGGTGGCTTTTCCGGTACAGATAATTAGCACCCCCGTTGCTTTAGGGTCTAATGTGCCTGCATGTCCAACTTTAAGTTTTTTGACATGCAACTTCTTCGTTAATTTATACCGAAACTTCCTTACCAGATCAAATGATGTCCAGTCTAATGGTTTGTTGAAATATAAAACAGCTCCTTCTATAAAATCCATTAAGCTACACTAAGTTCATACCCTAAGGTCATAAATAATAAAATCAATCCACCTACAAAAATACGGTACCATCCGAAAAACTTAAATCCATATTTTGTAATAAACTCAATAAAAAAACGGATGGCTAACATGGCTACCACAAAAGCTACCACATTGCCTATAATCAGTATTCCCAAATTAGCCATTAATAGCTCTGAACCGGTGTCTGACAAGAATAATTTAAGCAGTTTATATCCGGTAGCAGCAGCCATGGTTGGAACAGCTAAAAAGAATGAAAATTCAGCGGCGTTTTTTCGTGTTAAACCGCGCGACATGCCTCCTACGATAGTGGCCATCGAGCGTGATACACCGGGAATCATCGCGATACACTGAAAGCACCCAATCAAAAAAGCATTTTTATAAGTTACTTCCTGTTTTTCTTTGGGCTTGTTGAACCATTTGTCGACAAACAGCATGACGATGCCGCCAAGTACAAGCATGAGAGCAACTACAAAGACGCTTTCAAGCAAATTGTCAATCTGGTCACTAAATAGCAGACCCAGAATGGCTGCGGGTAAAAAACCGGCTAAAAGCTTCAAGTAGAAGGTCCATGATTGAAAAAAACGTTTCCAATAGAGAACAATTACTGATAGAATTGCTCCAAATTGTATGATGACGGTAAATGCTTTTATAAACTCGTTCGATTCAATGCCTAGCAATCCCTGAGTTATAATCATATGTCCGGTAGATGATACCGGAAGAAATTCGGTTAGTCCCTCAACGATAGCTATGATGATAGCTTCGAATATTGTCATAGATACTTTTATTCTTTACTTAGTAGTCGTATTGTCTTTTTCTTTTTTCGACTTATCGGGGACAAGTACGGCGTATATCAGTAAAAGATATCCCGCCCAAGTCACCATAGGTGCAACTTTAATTCTTCTTGCACTAAATATTTCGGGGTTAAATGAAACTCCATCTGTTGAGCCGCCGCCACTCATCAGGATATACCCGATAGTAATGATAATGACAGCAATCCCAATCCAAATAAAATTTGTCTTTCCTAAAGCAAATGTTGATTTATCCATTGATATTTAGTTTATACGTAATACATTTTATCCACATTCATGCGTAAATATTTGTTTACGGCAATGATGGTGAATAAGATAGATAATAATACACCGGTAGCCAAAACAATGCCAAAAATAACTAACAAGGTTATATGATCTATCATGACCATCACTTCGCCAATTTCATTTTTAAAATAATAGATGGAGCCATATAGTAGACCAATAGCCAAAATGCCAGCAATAAAACCACTCATCATATTATACTTGATTAATGGCTTCCTGATGAAGGAGGGGGTTGCCCCAACCAGTTTCATTGTGTGAATAAGGAAGCGCTTGGAGTAGATGAGTAATCGAATGGTATTGCTGATTAGCACAAACGAAATAATCATCAGCACGATTGTTAATGATATAAGTATAATGCTTAACCGCTTTATATTGCTGTCTACAACCTCCATCATGTCTTGCCGATATAGTAATTCGGTGATTCCGGTATAAGATGTGAGCTTCTTTTCGATATGTGGCAAACTGTCAGTATTGGCATAAGCCGAATGAAGCTTCACCTCTATAAGTGCCTGGAAGGGGTTAAATCCCAAGAAGGTCTCCGGGTTTTCACCCAATTCCTTTTCCATCTCTTTAGCGGCATCCTCTTTCGAAATATATTGGGTTGTCTTGATGAATGGCAATCCTTTTAGTTGTTCTGTGATTTGATTAATCTGCTTTTCAGACGCATTGTCATCTAGCATAATGGTAAATGAAATGTTCTCTTTTACATAGTCTGATAGCTCATTGCCTAATACTGCGATTAGCAAGATTGTGCCTAAAAGAAAAAGCACCAATGCTGTACTAATAATAGAAATAAGACGAGAGTTGAAAAAGGAAATACTTTTTGTTCTTTTATGTTTAACCATTCTATTTTACGCTTAAAGCAACCCAAATACGTATTCTATCAGAGAAAATGACACAATTCACGCAATAAAATGCAAAAATAGCAAATAATTTACCAATAGGCTTCACGAATTTAATATCTTTAACGGATAAACCTTGGAATCGAACTTATTATGCGGTCGGATATCTTTAACTTAGACCCTCTTTTCTTAATGTTGAGTGAGTGATGTTGCTGATTTCGCTTTGTGAAAATCGATATAAAATACTGTCTTATGAGAAAAATACAATTATTCTTGGGAGTACTATGTGTCATATTTGCATGTAGTTGGAAAGCGGTGGCTCAAGACCAAACAACTCCTGCTTGGGCTAAAGAGACCAAAACCGAAAAAGAACAGCGAATGGCTTGGTGGACGCACGACCGGTTTGGAATGTTTATTCACTGGGGACTCTATGCATTGCCGGCTCGCCATGAGTGGGTGCAGTTTTATGAGCGTATGAGCAATGAAGAATACCGGAAATATTTCGAGCTTTTTAATCCTGACTTATACGACCCCGAAGAATGGGCTGCCAAAGCAAAAGCTGCGGGGATGAAATATGTGGTCATTACGACCAAACACCACGATGGATTCTGCATGTGGGATACCAAGCATACAGACTATAAGATTACAAATACACCTTATGGTAAAGATATTCTGAAACCTTTTGTTGATGCTTTTAGGGCTGAAGGCATACGCATTGGGTTTTATTACTCGTTAATTGATTGGCATCATCCGGACTTTGAATATGATGCGCAGCATCCGTCGCGTAAGCCCGACAATTGGCGAGAAGAAAATAAGAACAGAGATATGGAAAAATATCGACAGTATATGAAAGACCAACTGACGGAATTGCTGACAGAGTTTGGGCAAATTGATGAGTTGTTTTTGGACTTCTCTTACCCAGGCAAAGACGGTAAAGGACATGAAGCCTGGGGGTCTGAATCTTTACTGAAACATGTACGTAGCCTGATGCCCAATATCATTGTCGATAATCGGATGGATTTGAATCATACTACCTGGGGATGGGATTATTTTACGCCGGAACAGTTTATGCCCAGCGAATGGCCAACCATCAATGGCGAACGGATTCCTTGGGAAACCTGCCAGACGTTTTCCGGTTCGTGGGGATATCACCGTGATGAATATACATGGAAAAGCCCCCATCAACTGATTGCCATGTTGATAGAAACGGTTAGTAAAGGGGGCAATCTATTGCTGAATGTTGGACCTACAGCTCGTGGGGTGTTTGACGATCGGGCGAATGAGCGCTTAGATGCAATAGCCCGGTGGATGAAATTCCATAGTCGCTCAATCTATGGTTGTACGCAAGCCCCGGACGAGTTTGACCGCCCGCAGAATTGCTTTTTGACCTATCATCCTGAAAAGAAAAGATTGTATATACACGTTTTGGAGTGGCCATTCAAGTCGCTACATCTGAAAAGTTATAAAGGCAAATTTAAGTATGCACAGCTGTTGAATGACGATTCGGAACTTCGCTTTAGCAGTCCGCAAGTTTCGGGTGTTGAAGTAGGAGGTGGTAATATGACAGAATTTGGGCAAAGAGACGATGTGTTTATTCAGTTGCCCGTAGAGCGTCCAAATGTTGAAATACCTGTTATTGAATTGATTTTGGA